>CAZPJJ010000067.1:0-13712 GCA_964586535.1 uncultured Acidobacteriota bacterium
CAGTTCGGCCGATCCCGCCGGCCGCGGGCGCGTCTCGCCCGCGAGATGCAGCCCGGCGCCGTCGAGCCGGACCGTCAGGCCCTCGCCCAACCCGATGAACGAGTACCGGCCGAGCCTCTCGCCGCCCTCCACCGACTCCAGCAGGAAGCAGGGGCGGAAGGGCGCGAGCTTGAGAAACGCCGAGACGGGCGTGTCGAGATCGGCGGCTATGTCGAAGGGGGCGCGCATCGGTCGCTCCGTGCGCCCTCGCCCTGCTCGCGGCCCGGGGACGAAAAAGCCCGCCCCGGGGATTCCGGAGGCGGGCTCGGGTCGCGTGCTTGCTTGGAAGCCTAGTCCCTCGCCGGTGTCACCTCCGGTGTATGCGCATGCCACCACCACCACATGCTCGGCGAGGAGCTCTGCGGGGCGAGGATTGCGGCCGGCACCGTGTAACGAGGGCTCATGACGCGGGAAGTTGTAGGGTAAGTGAGCGATGCCGTCAAGGGCGGAGCGAGGGTTTGCGTCCTGCGGCCTCCGCAGGGTCGATCCGGTCCGACCTCCACGGTGCTTGGAAGATTGTTGGAGGCCGTTGGCTCGGAAAGCGGCTTTGGGAGCCGACTTCGCGGATCGGCTCTCCGCCCCGGGACGGATTCGGACTACCGCGACGGTTCGCGACGCACACCCAGCGCAAGTGCCGTGGGCTCCGGTGTCGTTTGAGGTGGATTGCTGCGTGGGCGTCATGAGAAATCAATGTTTTCCCAGGGGATGCGAGTTGCGTGAGTCCCACAATCTTCCAGACACCGTGGAGGCTTTCGTGGTCTCATCTCGCGCCATGACGTCCCCGTCGCCCGCGCTCCCCGAAGCCGCGCTCGTGCTCGAACTCGGCCGCGCCCTCCACCGCTACGGGACTCCCGCGCATCGCCTAGAGGACACGCTCACCATCGTCAGCCGGCAGCTCGGCCTCGAAGGGCAGTTCTTCTCGACGCCGACGGCGATCATGGCGGGCTTCGGACCGCTGGGCGCGCAGCACGCGAGCCTCGTCCGCGTCGAGCCGGGCACGATCGACCTCGAGAAGATGGCGCTCGTCCACGCGCTCTCCGACGAACTCCGGCGCGGCGCCATCACGCCCGCCGCGGCGCACGCGCGCCTGCGCGTGATCGACGCGGCGCCGCCCCGCTTCGGCGCGGCGGCGATGACCGTCGCCTTCGGACTAGCGTCGGGTTGCTCCGCCGTGTTCTTCGGCGGCGGCATCGCCGAGGCGATCGCCGGCTTCGCGATCGGTACGCTGATCGGACTCATCGCGATCGTCACCGCGAGCGCGCCACGCGCGAGCCGCGTCTTCGAACTCGTCGCGTCGTTCATGGCGGCGCTCGTCGCGGGCCTCGGCGCGCACTACGTCGCGCCCTTCTCCGTCTTCGTCGCGACGCTCGCCGGACTGATCGTGCTCGTGCCCGGCCTCACGCTCACCGTGGCGATGACCGAGCTCGCGACGCGCCACTACGTTTCGGGCTCGGCGCGGCTGACGGCATCGGGAATCGTCTTCCTCGAGATCATCTTCGGCGTCGCCCTGGGCGGGAGAATCGCCGCGGCGATCACGCGCGAACCGCCCGGCCTGCACGAGCCGGTGCCGCTGCCCTCGTGGGCGATCTTCGCCGCGTTGGTGATCTCGGCCTTCGCGCTGATGGTGCTCTTTCGCGCCAGGCCGCGCGCTTTCGGCTGGATTCTCGGCGCGGGCGCGCTCGCATTTCTCGGCGCGCGCGGCGGGGCGATCATGCTCGGCCCCGAGCTCGGCACGCTGCTCGGCGCGGTAATGCTCGGCGTCGCGACGAACCTCTACGCGCGCTTCCGCCGCCGGCCCGCCGCGGAGCCCGCGATCCCCGGCATGCTCCTGCTCGTCCCCGGCTCGCTCGGCTTCCGCTCGCTCTCGGCCTTTCTCGGCGGCGACGCCGCGGGCGGGATCGACTCGGCGTTCTCGATGCTGATGGTGGCGCTCGCGATCGTCGCCGGCCTGCTCGTCGCGAATGCCGCGGTTCCGCAGCGCGGGACGCTCTAATCCAGGGTGGCGCCGCTCCACGGACCTCGTCAGCGCTCCTGCTGCGCGCTCCTCACGACGACCTTCGAGAGGGGCCCGGTCAAGAAGAGCAGGAAGTACGCGAGGCCCGGAATCGCGAAGAGCGCCGACGGTACGCCGGGGCGCACGACCAGCAACGCGAGGAAGAACGAGAGCGTGCCGCTCGCGGCCACGAAGAGGTGCCCCGCGATCCACGAGAGTGTCTCGGCGCGCTCGAAGTCATCGAGCTCGAGCGCGTCGCGGAGCTTCCACGCGCGCCGGTGCAGGGCGGCGAGGGTTAGTCCTACCGTCGCGAAGAGCACGCCATAGAGCGCGAACATCGTGCGCAGATCGGCGACGCTCGCGATCTGGTAGCGGGCGGGAAACCAGCCGCCGCTCACCCAGCCGAAGAAGCTCTCGGAGAGTGCCCGCAGCGGATAGACATAGATCAGCACGAGGGCGACGAGCGTGAGCGAGAGCAGGTTCGACGGCGTGTCGTCCAGGCCGTAGCGGCGGCTCCAGCCGTTGTGCGACCACCAGAAGAAGGCGAGCAGCACGAAGCTGGCGACGAACGCGGGCGTGCCTTTCATCGTCTCGACGAGTTCGGCGCTGCTGCTCGGCAGTTCACCGGCGGAGACGACCAGAAGCGTGACCGCGAAGGCGAACGCTGCGTCGACGAAAGTCTCGAGGCGCGTGACCTGCGTCCCTCGCTCGCGAAAGCCGTCCTTACGCGCGCGCATCAGCCGCCGATGGCGCGGACCACGGCGCGCTCGATGCCCGGGCCGCGCAATTTCACATCGACGACGACGCCGGCCTTGTCGATCAGCCAGATCGAGGGAATCGAGCGCACGCCGTAGAGACCGGAGACGGGGTTGTCCCAGCCGCGGCCTTCGTGGAAGAGCTGCGGCCAGCGCATCTCGTAGCTCGCGACGTGTTCGGCGGCGTGCGCGCGTTCGTCGTCGAGCGAGACGCCGACCATCGTGAAGTCCTCGCGCGAGCCGTAGCGCTCGTGGACGCGCTTGAGATGCGGGATCTGCTGCGTGCACGGCCCGCACCAACTCGCCCAGAAGACGAGCAGGACGGTCTTCCCCTGCTGATCCGCGAGCCGGAAGGGCTGCCCATCGAGAGTCTCGGCCTCGAATTCCGGGGCGGGCTTGCCCACGAAGCGGGCGCGGAGTTCCTCGTCGGAGACGCCGCCGCCTCCGCCGCACGCGACCAGCGCCAGGGTGACGGTGGCGAAGGCGAGCGCGAAGAGTATGCGCGCGACGAAGCGGCGATGCGTCCGTGATGTGTGATGGTTCATCGTGAAATCCCTGGTCTTCACCGGACGGGCTCGAAAGCGATGGCGTATTGCATCGGGAGGTCGTCGATCTCCTCGACGAGCTTGAATCCGCCGGCGGTGATTTCCTCGATCATCGTCACGCGCGGGATCTTCTCCTCGGGCGGCGGTCCGTGCGGCAGCTCGCCTTCGCGCCAGTCGACGAGAACGAAGCGCCCGCCATGGACGAGCGCCTTCGCGAGCTTGCGCGAGTACGCGATGCGGTCTTCGAGATGATGCCAGGTGTTCACGCAGAGGATCGCGTCAACGGACGCGGGCGCGAGGCCCGGATCGCCGGGCTCGACATGGCGCGTCTCGATCTGCGAAAGACCCTCGGCCTTCGCCCGCTCCGCGATGTGGGCGAGCATGTCGCGCTCGATGTCCACCGCGATCGCCCTGCCCTCTTTGCCCACGGCCCGCGCGATGCGGCGCGTGAAGTACCCCGTGCCCGCACCGATGTCGGCGACGCGCGCACCGCGGCGCACACGGCCGAGTTCGAGCACGCGCGCGGGCTGCTGCCACTTCGAGCGCTCCTGGGAGTCCCAGCGCTTGGCCCACTCCGCGGGGTCTTTGAATCCGCCATGACCGTTGCCGTGCGTGTGGTCGCCGGGCTTCTTGCCCTGCCCGGGCTCCTGCGGCGGCGAGGCGGGAGGCTCGTCGGAGGCGTAGGCGGCGACGATCACCGCCGACGCTCCGGCACCGATCGTCAGCGCGAGGGCGACTTGGAACCAGCGTGAGAAGAACACGGGGACCCTCCAGGCGAAGGAGCGCAAATCCTACGACGGACTTCCTGGCGGCGCCGACCCGGGCGGATCTCAGCCGCCGTTCGCGTCCAGGCGGCCGCCCCACGCCGCGATGAGCGCGCCGACGTAGCGCGCGTCGGCTTCGCGGCTCATGAGGTGATCCATGCCGGTGAGGCAAACGAAGCTCTTCGGATGACGCGCCGCCGCGAAGATGCGCTCGCCGTGCTCGATCGCGAGCGTGCGGTCGAGCGGCGAGTGCATCACGAGCAGCGCGCGGTCGAGCGCGCCGATCGCGTCTTCGAGATGCGGCTCTTCGAGGTCGTGCAGGAGCTGGCTCTTGATGACGATGCGCTGCCCGCCGATCGTCACCGCCGCCTCGCCGTGCGCGAGCGCCTCGGGTGCCATGCCACGCAGCGTCTCCGCGAGATGTCCCGTCGACGACGGCGCGGCGATCGTGACGACGCCCTTCGCCTCGGGAACGTGGCGCGCGACGACGAGCGCGGCGGCGCCGCCGAGCGAGTGGCCGACGAGCAGCGAGGGCGGCAGCGAACGAGCGCGCAGCGCGTCCGCGGCATTGAGCATGTCGCTGATGTTGCTCGTGAAGTTCGTCTCGCCGAACTCGCCGTCGCTCTCGCCCAGGCCCGTGAAGTCGAAGCGCATCACGGCGAAGCCCGCCTCGACGAGCGCCTTCGCGATCCAGTAGGCGGACTTGATGTCCTTGCCGCAGGTGAAACAGTGCGCGAAGAGCGCGACACCGCGCGGCGAGCCATCGGGCGTCTCGATGACGCCCGTGAGCTCGTGTCCCAGGGCTCCCGCGAAGCGGAGTTTCTCGATCGGCACGTCACGACCTCCGGGCTACCAGGGCAGCAGAGAGCGATGGACGACCACCTGGGCATCGATCGGCCGCCCCAACGCTGCGGCGAGCTTGCCACCGATCTCGGCGAGGTCGCCCGAGCCCGGCAGCAGCACGATCTCACGCGGCTCGCCCGAAGCCGCAAGCCTCACGAGCGCGCACGGCGCGTCGCCGCCGAGCGCGTGCCAGACGTCGCCCTCGCTCCAGTGCTCGCGCATGCGCGTCGCGCTGCCGTGGCCGCCGGCGCAGGCGAGAAAGAGCTCGGCCTTGCCCTCGAGATCGATCCACGGCAGCGGCAGCGGCGCGCCGGCGGGCTCGGCGCGCAGCGGCTCGAAGACCAGCGTCTCGGGTGCCTCGCCCGCGTCGTCGTCGCTCGTCAACGCGCGTCGCGCCGCGCCGAGCGCGCGCCGCGCACCCTCCGCGAGCTTGCCGGCGAGCGGCGACACGAGCGACTTCCGCGACGCCTCGAGCGTGCGCAGCCCGCTGCGGTCCTCGCCGAGTTGATCCTTCTGCAGCCCGTGGCCCGGCAGATAGTCGATGAGCGCGAGCGGCCCTTCGGCGAAGAGTTCTTCGTGGGCGCGCCACATCACGACCGTTCCCGCCGAGAGCGCACGCAGCCGCGCCTCGTAGACCGTCGAGTACGCGAACGCCACCGCTCCCAGGCGGAACCAGACGATCGATGCCGCGGGGACGCCCGCGACCGCGAGCGTGTAGATGCGCGCCCAGCCACGCGCGCCCGCCGCCGCGATCAGCGCCTCGCGATGCGCGCGCGTCGCCGCTTTCATCGTGCCCTTCCATCCCTGGCCGTGCAGCGCGACGTAGCCCAGGAATCCATCCGCGGCCGGCGCGGCGCCGGGCGCGCCATACGCGAGCAGCGTGACCTCCCCGAGCCGGGCGGCCTTGTTCGCGAAGTTCTTCGTGGTGCGATCGAATTTCTTGAAGCGCTTGCGATGATCTTCCCAGCCCTGCCCGTCGGGCACGATCGCCAGGCAGTCCTCGCTGCCCGCGCGCGCGCTCACCGCGTAGCCCGCCTCGACGAGCGCGCCTTCGAGCATCGCCGTCGCCGGATCCCGCTCGGGCAGCGCAGGCAACTCGAGCGCTTTGACTCCCTCGCTCGCGAGTCCGGCCGCAATCGCCGCGAGCGCCGCGCCACCCTCGTTGCCGGGCAACTCCCCGGCGACGATCGCGCGGAAGCGCGGCCTCAGCCCGAGTCCGCCGATCTTCCACGCACCGCCGCGCTCCTCCAGCAGCGGCAGCGCGGCGACGAGGCGGTCGCCATCGAACGCCGCCGCCACGCGCAGCGCCGCGACCGCGTCCGGGTGCGCGCTCTCGCACCAAGCGAGCAGCCACGTGGCGGTGTCGTAGAGATCCGCCTGCCGGCCGCGTCCGAGGACGAGCGCATCCCAGGCGTCCCGCAGCCCACGCCACTCCTCGCGACGATCCATGAGCCGGAACTCGATCCCCACGAACGATCTCCCTCGGTTGCTCGCGCGCGCCCTGGGGGCGGCGCGGGTGAAAGGTACGTGTCGGAAGGGTGAGCGCGCCAACGGTCCGCCCGTCGCTCGCTCGGAGCCCGATTCGGGCTCTTCCTGGGACTCGAGCTGAGAACGCCGCGGATGCCTGCCGGATGGGCCGCGCGCAGGCATGGTCGGACGAGGCGTGGCCGGAGGCTCCGGCGAAGACTGCACGGGCCGAGCAAGGCCCGATAACGAGCGCTGGCGAGTGCCCGGCGGGCAGATCCGGCGTTTTCGGTCAGGGCTTCATGAATGGACCGGGTTAGGGCAACGCTTCTCCCTCCCCGGCCCCGTTCCTCGGGATTACGGTCAACAGACTCAACTCTCCCGCGCCGGGCACGGGGGAGTCGTTCAACGTCCGCGTCACGGCCTCGTCGCTGGTGTCGAAGCTGTCGCTCGCGCCTGGGAAGCTCGGCGCGCCGTCCGAGGGCGCCCAGGGCGTCTCGTGAATGCTGTAGCCGGTCGCGGGTGCGCGCGTTCCGCAGGACCCTGGTCTGGTCCACGAGAGGTCGAGCGGGGCAATCGCATCGTCGAGAGAGAGCCGCAGGTCGGTGATCGGCGGCGGTGTGGTGGTGTCGACGACGCCGGCCATGATCGAGAAATCGATCTGCTGCGAGACGTCCACGTTGCGGACGGCGGCGTACCAGCGGCCGGGGCGCGGCAGGTAGATCTGGCAGTTCTCGTCCAGCGAGCCGAGGTGGTCCGCGTGGCATGCTGTGGCGTCCGTCACCTGACACGGCGAGCCCTGCGTCTCGTGCACCACCACGAGGTCGGCATCACCGTCGAGGCCTGTCACCTCGATGTCGAGCATGCCCGCACCGCAGGGAAGCGAAATCTCGAAGATCGCGCACTGGTCGTGCGCGAGTTCCGCGGGCTCGAGCCACGACGTGAGCGACTCTCCCGCGACGAGCGCGGCGCTGGGAGTCGCGTCGAGGGTGTGCTCGAGCTTGATCTCGACGGACTCGCCGTCGATCTGGAGCGGCACGCTCGTCGAGCGAAGGACCCGGCGGCCGAGCTGGTCATGGAGTGCGAAACCCTCGATGTCGAGAGCGGATCCGGCGACGGAGTCCTGCAGGCGCATGAACCAGGAGCGATCGACGTCTTCCTCGGCAAGCTCGGTGAAGTCGATCGCGAAGGTCGCGCGCACGGAAGAGCCGGAGGTGCCGTCGAAGGCGTAGGCGCCGCCGTCTCCGTTCGGGCCCCAAGGGTAGAGCCACTCGTCGATGGTCATGCTGCCGGGAGCGCCCTGGCCGAGGCGCAGGTAGACCTGGTTGCGCTGCGCGTGCGAGAGAGTCAACTCCGCGACCGCGGTGGGCTCGTAGCTGCTGCGCGCGGTGATCCAGTAGGCCTGCTCGTACCAGAAGGCGCCGTCGCGGTTGCTCGGGCTCGGAGCGCCAGAGACCGCGCTGGTCGGGTTCAGCGCGTCGTAGGCGATCCATGTGAACCCGGCGTCCTTCCAATAGCCCCACGAATTCGCGATGCGGAGCGCGCCCTTCTCGCCCGCGTCCACGGTGCCGTTGTCATTGAGGTCGAGCCAGATCCTGTCGTCGTATCCCACCACCGTCATGCCGTGCGCACCGGAGGTCCCCGCGACGTGGGAGACGATCTGCTCGCCCACGAACGCGTCGTCGTCCGGAGTCGAGGGGTCGTCGTCGATGTTGCCGTAGTACCAGGAGTTCACGTAGGTCGCGTAGTTGAGCACGTAGCCGTTCACCAGGAGCTGCTTGAGTTGCTCGAGTCCGCTCGCCGTGTTGACGGAGTAGATCGTGCCAGTGGCCTCGATGCGTCGGTCCAGGGCCGCGCGCCACGTATCGAAGTCCGTGGGCCAGCGGCGGTAGCGCAAGGAATCGGAGCCCCACGGCTGGTAGGAGAACTCGCTCCATGTGGGTGACCCGTGAGACTTCATCACGCCGTACGCGGAGGAGAACCAAGAGCCCGCGTCTTCTCCGCCGTTGATCATGTTGTAGGTGAAAGCAGGGGAGAAATGCACCTCGCGCCCGCCCGTCTTCGCGTTGCAGCCGCGCGCCAGGCAGTGCATGTGCGTCATCACGTAGTAGGTCGAGCTGAAGGCCGCGCAGGAGCCCTGCGAGCCTTGAGTGTCGATCGGCGGGAAGGCATCGAGAGTCGAGTTGTCGACCGCCACGGGGAGTCCGACCGGAATCTCGTCGGACTGGATCGTCATGAGGAGGGCGTTCGCGGAGAGGACCTCCTCGCCGACCGCGATGGGCCTGAGGTCGCGCGATCGGGGGATCCCGGCTTCGTCGAGGCGTCTGAGTCCGAGCTCGTTGAATCGAACGCGTCCCGTCGGGACCATGTTCTCCCGCATCCACTGCTCTTCCGCCGGCGTCGGAGGACGGAGGCCCGTCGCCCGCGTTTCGGGGTCGATGGATGCGTCGATCTCGGACTCGATCTCGGGCTCGGGCTCGGCCGCGCTTGCGAGCCCGGACTCCTTCTCGTCGAGATCCTCGGGCTCGACGAGCGACGGCGCGAAGCGAGCGAAGCCAGGCCGCGCGACTCCCGCCGTGTCCAGCACGACGACGTCGAAGCGGCGCACCGTGACCTGCGGCTCCGCCTGCGCATCCGCGACGCGCGCCGCGACGCTGAGGCTCTTCGGAGCGGCAAGTGCCGCGAGCGGTACCGACGCGCGCAGCACGACGCGCGTCGGATCTCCCACCACGTCGCGCGCGCGCTGCACCGCGAGGGTCGCGCTCTGCCCGCCTGTTCGCACTGCCAACTCGGCGAAACCGCTCGAGGTGAGGTCGAAGAGTGGGGAGAGCTCGAGCTCGACGTCCACCGCGAGCAGGCCCGCCGCGCCGAGCGCGAGTTCCGGCGTCGCGAACCTCGCGAGACCCTCGGTGTTCGATCGCTCGAGAATCGAGACGTCGGCGAAGAGCACGCGCTCGCGGGCGATCGGCGGCGGCTCCTCATCGAGAAGCGGCAGCGCCGTCAGGGGCAGGGCCATGCGCTCCTCGAGAGAGCGGACGGTCAAGAGGTCGCCGGGGCGGTAGAGCAGCGCCACCGTGGCGTCCGACACGCGCAACGGCTCCACGAGCCGTCCGTTGTGCCGGATCTCGACCGCCGCGCCGAAGTTGGCGAGCGTCAGCATCTGCGCCGTGTTCTCGAGCGCTTCGTGCAGGAGCTGCTCGACGCCCGGAGTGAGGACGATCGCCCCGCGCGTCACGTCCACGCTCTCCGCGAGACGCACGAGGCACGCGCGCTGCGCGTCGTCGAGCGCTTCGAGAGCCACCACGCCTGCTTCGATGCGGACGTGACGCTGCTCTGGCGTCACGTGCAGGGTAGGGCCCACGCAGGGATCTGCGAGCGTGATCGGCAGGCAGAGAAGGGGGAGGAGCAGGGACGATACCCGGCGCATGGTGACGTCCTCGCCCCGGCGGGATTCCTCGAATCGAGGGGCGCGATGGCTGAGAGGCGCCTTTCCCGCTGGGTGCGCTCCCCGGACATGGTCAACGTCGGTTCCGCCGGAAGCGCCCGCAACGAATGAAGTGTTCGAACTTCGGCGCATCGCGAAAACGCGGACGCGTCCGAACAAGGGGCGCGATCAAATCAGTGGCAATTCGAACGAATGCGAAGCCCCGCTTGGAGGCGCGCGCCGAAGTTCGAACACTTCACATGAGGCGCCGGTCAGGTCAGCGGAAGCCCCGCGTCGCGCCAAGCCTCGAGCCCGCCGGCGAGCGGCCGGACCTGCGTGAACCCTCGATCCCGGAGCCGGAGCGCCACCCGGGCGCTCGAAGCTTCGTTGGGTCACGTGCAGTAGAGGACGATCTCGCGGTCGGGAGGGATCTCGGCGAGCCGCAGGTCGAGATCCTCGAAGGGGATGTGCAGCGAGCCCGGAATGCGCTGCGGGCTCGCCTCGACCTCCATCGCGTGGCGCAGGTCGACGACGACGACGTGCTCGCCCGCCTCGAGGCGCGCGTGAAGCACGACGGGATCGATGCGCCGCACGCGGAGGTCGTGCATGAAGCGCCAGCGGGCCCAGTACTTGAGGCCCAGGTAGAGCGCGAGCGCCCCGACGGCGATCGCGAAGAGGCTGCCGCCGAGGCCGGACGCCCACTCGAGGGCGAGGTGCAGTTGGTCGGCGAAGACGTAGCCAGGCGTGACGAAGGCGAGCACCCAGATGAGCGCACCCGCGCCGTCGAAGGCGAGGAAGCGCGCGAGGGGCATCCCCAGCATGCCGGCCAGAGGCGGCGCCGCGGTGTTCAACCCGGGTACGAACTTCGCGACGAGCAGTGCCCGCGCACCGTGGCGGCCGAAGCTGGTCTCGGTGCGCCGCACGCAGGAATCGGGCTCGAGCGAGAGCTTGCAGAGAAACGCCAGCACGCGCGCCCCGCTGTGTTTGCCGACGGCGTACCAGAAGAGGTCCGCCAGCACTGACGCGAGAACGGCGACGCCGACGACGCCGGCCAGGCCGAGTTCGCCCTCGCGGGCGAGGGCCCCGGCGGCGAGGAGCATGGGGAGCGCGGGCAGCGGCAGGCCGATCTGCTCGGCCAGGACGGCTACGAAGAGCACGGCGTAGCCGTAGCGGACCACGAATGCGAGGGTTTCTTCCACGGCGGGAATCTACCTCACCCGGTCTGTTCATGAAGCCCTGGCCGGAAATGCCGGATCTGCCCGACGGGCATCCGCGGCATTCTCAGCTCACGTCTCATGAATAGACCGGGTCTCCCCCCCTCCTCAGTCCGACAAGCCTATATTGGCCGCGGAGGGACGCCTGGTGGCGGTACTCGTCTTCGGCAGCCTCAACATGGATCTCGTCGTGCGGGTGCCTCGTTTGCCCGGCCCGGGCGAGACCGTCCAGGGTGGCGACCTCGAGCGCATCCCGGGCGGCAAGGGCGCGAACCAGGCGGTCGCGGCCGCCCGCCTCGGCGCCAAGGTGCGCATGTTCGGGCGGGTCGGCGACGACGACTTCGGCCGGGCGCTCCTGCGCGAACTCCGTTCGGCCGACGTGGACACCGCGGGGGTGCGCTTCGAGCGCGACGCGCCCACGGGAACGGCGTCGATCTTTGTCGCCCCCGAGGGGCAGAACATGATCGCGGTCGCCCCCGGGGCGAACGGCCGCGTCAGCGCAGACGACGCGCGCGGGCTGCAGCTCTGGATGGACTCCGAGGCGGTGCTGATGCTGCAGCTCGAGGTGCCGGTCGCCGCCAACTTGGCGGCGGCGCGCGCGGCCAAGCTGGCGGGCGCGAAGGTGATCCTCGATCCCGCCCCCGCCCCGCGCGACGCGCCGAGCGAGTTGCTCGAGATGGCCGACGTGCTGACGCCCAACGAGGCCGAGGCCTCGCGGCTCACGGGCATCCTGGTCGAGACGCAGGACGGCGCCGAGGAAGCGGGCCGGATCCTCGTGCGGCGGCACGGCTGCGCGGTGATCGTGACGCTGGGCGACCGCGGGGCGGTTGTCGTCTCGCGCGAGGGCGCGGCGCGGCTTCCGCCCTTCCGCGTCGAGGCGATCGATGCCGTCGCCGCGGGTGATGCCTTCAACGGGGCGCTCGCCGTGGGCCTGGTCGAGGGGCTGGATTTGCTGCGCGCCGCGCGACGCGCGTCGGCGGCCGGCGCGCTCGCCGCGTCGGTGCGAGGAGCGATGCCCTCGCTTCCCAAGCGCGACGCCGTCGACGCATTGCTCGCTCAGCGGAGCGCGGGCGCGTGATCCGCCTCGTCATCGATACCGATCCGGGCATCGACGACGCGCTCGCGCTCTTCATGGTGCTGGCCGCGGCGCGCGAGCGAGTCGCCGCGATCACGACGGTCGCGGGCAACGTCCCGCTCGCCGACACGACGCGCAACGCCTGCGCCGTGCTCGACGCGGCGAACGCGGCGGAGATCCCCGTCTACGCCGGCGCGGAGGCGTCGCTCCTCGGCAGTCACCACGGAGCGGATCGCTATCATGGCGCGGACGGGCTCGGCGGCGTACGCCCCGCGCGGATCGACGCCACGCCACGCGACGAGCACGGCGTGCTCGCCCTCGCGCGGCTCGCTCACGCGCACGCCGGTGAGCTCGACATCTTGGCGCTCGGTCCGCTCACCAACGTCGCGCTCGCCGTCGCGCTCGAGCCCGCGCTGCCACGGCTCGTGCGGCGCTTGATCTGGATGGGCGGCACGATCGCGGGCCAGGGCAACGTCACGCCCGCCGCCGAGTTCAACGCGTGGTGCGATCCCGAGGCCGTCCACCGCGTGCTCGGCGCGGGCTTCGCGCTGACGCTCGTCTCGTGGGAGACGACGCTCGCCCATCTCGTGCCGTGGATCGCGTGGGAGGAGTGGCTGGCCGGCGACGGCCCGCGCGCTCGTTTCGCGCGCGCCTTCATGGAGCGCGCGGAGGCTCGCGACCGAGCTCGCGGTTTCGCGGGCATGCCGATTCCCGATCCGCTGGCGGCGGCCGTCGCGCTCGATGACGCGGTCGTCCAGGAAGCCGTCGATCGTCCGGTCGACGCGGTTCTCGCCGGCAATGCGCGCGGGCAGACGATCGTCGATGCGCGGCGCGGCGCGGAGAGGGTCGCGAACGCGCGCATCGTCATGCGCCTCGACATGGAGCGCGTCGGTCGCTTCGTGCGGAACTCTCTCGACGCGCGCTGACGACGAGACAAGGGCTAATCTCCGCGAAGAATCTCGGCGATTTTGCGCGCGAGCGCGTCGGGCGAGAAGGGTTTCTCGAGCACCGGAGCGCCGAGCACCAGCGACTCGCCGTCTCCGACTTCGAGATAACCCGACATGAAGATCACATGCAGTCCCGGCCGCTCGCGCCGCAGCTCGCCGGCGAGTTCGTGGCCGCGCATCCCGGGCATTGCGATGTCGGCGACGAGCACGTCGAGCGGCCCGCGATGCGCGCGCGCCAGATCGAGCGCGGCGCGGCCGTCCGCGGCATCGAGCACGGTGTAGCCGCGGTCTTCGAGATAGCGGCGCAGTCCGAGACGCACGGTGAGTTCGTCCTCGGCGATGAGGACCGTGCCGCTACCGTTCGTCGCGGCGGCGCGCCCCGTATCGGCCGCGTGCTTGGGCTCGGCGGCCTCGTCGCGCGGCAGGAGGATCGTGAAGGTCGCGCCGTGCCCGGGCTCGGAGGCGACATGCACGGCGCCGCCGCACTGCTTGACGATGCCGTAGACGATCGAGAGCCCGAGCCCCGATCCCTTGCCGAGTTCCTTCGTCGTGAAGAAGGGCTCGAAGACGCGCTCGCGGACTTCGGCCGTCATGCCGATCCCGGTATCGCGGACGGTCAGGCGGACGTAGTCGCCGGGCGTCACGCCCA
>CAZPJJ010000068.1:0-13587 GCA_964586535.1 uncultured Acidobacteriota bacterium
CGGAAGGGCGCCCGTTTCGTGCGGTTTTGCGATGCATTCAACATTCCTCTCGTCGTCTTCGAAGACGTGCCCGGCTTCTTGCCGGGTGTCGCACAAGAGCACGGGGGCATCATCGTCCACGGCGCCAAGCTGCTCTATGCGTTCGCCGAGGCGACCGTCCCGAAACTCACGGTCATCACGCGCAAGGCCTACGGCGGCGCCTACTGCGTCATGGCGAGCAAGCATCTGCGAACCGACGCCAACTTCGCATGGCCCACCGCCGAGATCGCCGTAATGGGCGCCGAGGGCGCGGTCGAAGTGCTTTATCGCCGTGAAATCAAAGAGGCGGCCGATCCCGCGGCCTTCAAAGCGGCCAAGGTCGACGA
This sequence comes from uncultured Acidobacteriota bacterium, assembly GCA_964586535.1. Classification (GTDB taxonomy): domain Bacteria; phylum Acidobacteriota; class Polarisedimenticolia; order J045; family J045; genus CAZPJJ01. Next base: position 366 of record CAZPJJ010000068.1, read on the forward strand.
ATACAAGCGAACCTTCGCCAGCCCCTACGTCGCCGCCGAGCGCGGGTACGTCGACGCCGTCATCGAGCCACCCGAGACGAGGCGGCGGCTCATCGCGGCCTTGCGCCTGCTCGAGACGAAAGTCGAAACGTCACCACCGCGCAAGCACGGCAACATTCCGCTCTGACACGGATACTCGCGCCGTCGATAGAGGAGAGCGCCCGCGTGTTTCGCAAGATCTTGATCGCGAACCGAGGGGAGATCGCAGTGCGCGTACTCCGCGCGTGCATGGACCTCGGCATTCGTACAGTGGCCGTGTATTCGTCCGTCGATCGCGCAGCGCCGCACGTGCGACTGGCCCACGAGGCCTACTCCATCGGGCCCGCGCCGGCAAAGGACTCCTACCTTCGCATCGACAAGATTCTCGCCGTCGCCAAGCGCTCGGGAGCGGAAGCCATCCACCCCGGTTACGGTTTTCTCGCCGAGAACGCGCTCTTCGCCGAGGCGTGCCGGGACGCCGGTGTCGTCTTCATCGGCCCGCCGCCTGCCGCGATGCGTGCGATGGGCGACAAGATCGAGGCGCGAGCACGGATGATCGCGGCGGGAGTCCCCGTCGTACCCGGCACCGGCGCTTTTCGCGGCGACGCCGGGCAAGCCGCCGCCGAACTGGCCACCATCGGTCTTCCCGTGATGATCAAGGCTGCCGCGGGTGGCGGCGGAAAAGGAATGCGCATCGTCCGAAGCGAGGCGGAGTTCGCGAACTCGCTCGAGCGCGCGCGGTCCGAGGCGCTCGCGAGCTTTGGCGACGACACCGTTTACATCGAGCGTTACGTCGAAAGACCGCGGCACATCGAAGTCCAGGTGCTCTTCGACGAGCACGGACAAGGCGTCCATCTCGGCGAGCGCGAGTGCTCGATTCAGCGCCGCCATCAGAAACTGATCGAGGAGACTCCCTCGCCGGTCGTGGATCCCGAAACTCGCGAACGGCTCGGAGCGCTTGCGCTTTCGGCGGCGCGCGCCGCCGGGTACGTGGGCGCTGGCACGGTGGAGTTCTTGCGCGGGGCAGACGGCTCCTTCTACTTCATGGAAATGAACGCGCGGCTGCAGGTGGAGCATCCTGTCACCGAGGAGGTCTACGGCCGCGATCTCGTCAAGGCGCAGATCCGCATCGCGGCCGGCGAGAAACTGCGCTGGAGACAAGAAGATCTCGTTCCAAGCGGTCACTCCATGGAATGCCGGATCACCGCGGAAGATCCCGCTCACGGCTTCATGCCATGTCCGGGGCGCATCCAGAGCGTCCGCGTCCCGAGCGGTCCCGGCGTGCGAGACGACTCGGCCGTCGCTTCGGGCTACGAGATCCCGATTCACTACGACCCTCTCGTCGCGAAGCTCATCACCTGGGGCCGCACACGCGAAGAAGTGATCCGGCGCATGCGCCGCGCCCTCGACGAGTATCGCCTCGAGGGCATCACGACGAACATTCCCTTCCTGCGAGCGGTGCTCGACCACCCTGAGTTCGAGCGCGGGGAGCTGCACACCGGCTTTCTCGAGGAGCATGGCGACTCACTCGCCCACCGCGAGGATCCCTGGCTGGACGAGATCGCGGTGGTCGCCGCGGCGATTCACGCCTACCGAGCGCGAACGCGAGCCGCATTGGGAGACGAGACCGTGGGCAACGAGTCTTCCCGCGAGTCGAAGTGGTCGCGCATCGGCCGCGCCCGCCGGCTCGGGAGTTTCCGATGAAATTCAAAGCCCTCCTCGGCGAGCGTGAGCACGACGTCGCCGTCGAACCCGTCGAAGGCGGTTTCGTGGTCATCGTCGACGGCATCGAACACGCTGTGGATGCGGTCGCCTGCGAGGATTCCTTCTATTCGCTGATTTGGAAGGACCACTCGTACGACGTGTCGGTTCGCGCCACGGAGCGTGACAATCTCGTCGTGCGCCACGGGAGCTACCGGCGCGAAGTGAGAGTCGTCGATCCGCTGGCCGTGGCCGCGAGCGCCCACGGCTCCGACGGAGGGCGTGCGGAGATCACCGCGGTGATGCCGGGCCGCGTGGTGAAACTACTCGTGGAAGAGGGACAGGACGTCGAAGCCGGGCAAGGGATCCTCGTTCTCGAGGCCATGAAGATGGAGAACGAGGTGCAAGCGCCACGCGCCGGGCGCGTCGCGAAGATGACCGTCTCAGTAGGGTCGACAGTCGAGGCAGGGCAGACTCTGGCCGTCGTGGAGTAGCCCCCCCCGTCGCGATCGACCGCCTCAGCGCGAAGCGTTGAGCGTGTCCTCGAGGTCCTTGCTCGGTCGGAAGCGTACAGTTCGCTTCGCTGGGATCTCGATCGTCGCGCCCGTGTGCGGATTGCGTCCCGAGCGGGCTTTGCGATCGGAAATGGCGAACGTCCCGAGCCCCACGAGCGTGATACGCTCCCCGGCGTCCAAAGACCGAGTGACTCCGTCGATCAGCGACTCGATGGCGCGCGCAGCCGCGGTTTTCGTTACTCCCGCGTCTTCGGCAATTTTCTCGATCAGCGTGGCCTTGTTCACGAGTCCTCCTCTCTTCGATCAAGACGAGAAGTAAGATCTTGCCGGCCGCACCGAATCGAGAAATCCGTCAATCCACCAACGAGTGCCCTCGCCGACGCTTGCCGTCAAGAAATCCCACCGACCCGAGTGCTTCTTAGCACGGGACGCCGACTCGGGTCAATCTATCGGCGTTCTCGGCGGCTCTCGAGATGCGCGTCCGGGACGAGGAGAAGAAACATGGATCGAGGCGAACTCGCTCGACTGCTGCGGGACGTTCGCGAGGGCGCGGTCGGCGTCGACGACGCCGTGGAAAAGCTCTCGGCCCTGGAGACCGGCGACTTGGGCTTCGCGCGGATCGATCATCACCGCTCCGTGCGCCGAGGAATGCCGGAAGTCGTCTTCGGCGAATCGAAGACAGCGGAGCAGATCCTGGCGATCGTGGACCACCACGTCGAGCGCCGGTCCATCGTCCTTGTCTCCCGCGTCGCCCCAGTGGCCGGTGAAGCGCTACGGCTTCGGCATCCAGAGGGTCGCTACGACCCTCTCTCCCGGACTTTCCTCCTGGATCCCGCTCGCGAGACTCGTCCGCCGGGGCGTCCCGGGCTGCTCATCGTGAGCGCTGGGACCGCTGACATCCCAGTAGCCGAAGAAGCCGCCATCGCCTCCGAGGTCTTCGGTCTCGCCCCTGAGCGGCTCTTCGACGTCGGCGTGGCGGGGTTGCACCGGCTTCTCGAAGAGCACGACCGGCTCCGCCGCGCCCAAGTCCTGATCGTCGTTGCTGGCATGGAGGGCGCCCTCCCGTCCGTCATTGCCGGGCTGGTCCGATCCCCCGTCATCGGTGTACCGACGAGCGTTGGCTACGGCGTCGCCAGGGGAGGGAAGGCCGCACTCTACGGGATGCTAGCCTCGTGCGCGGGCGGTCTCACGGTCGTCAACATCGACAACGGCATCGGCGCGGCGGCCGCCGCGCGGACGATCCTGTCGATCACGGCGCCCGACTGAATCGCGGCTGGCGAGCGGCTCGCAACTCTCTAGGATCGCGAGAGATGCCAGCGTGCCAATGGGTTTCTATTAAGCAATACGCCTTGCTGAGAGACGCCGCTCAGCGTATCCTCGAAGGGCAGCAGGAAGGGATGGAATGAACTCGTGGCGAGCGGGGGGCGCTCCCGGTCCACGAGCTTTGGCTAAGGCTGTTTGCAGCTCGAAGGTCCGGGACGCGCGGTCCGAGTGACCACCGTCCGAACGGTGCGTGGGGTGACCGAGGGTGCCGACCGGTTTTCGTGATGCCGTCGAGGCCGTTCGCCGTGCCGCGGACATCGCCGACGTGATCGGCGACTCGGTACCCCTTCGCAAAGCGGGCAAGTCCCTGACTGGATGCTGTCCTTTTCACCGCGAGAAGACGCCCAGCTTTCACGTCGACCAGGCTAAGCAGCTCTATTACTGCTTCGGCTGCGGCGCCGGCGGCGACATTTTCCGCTTCGTGATGGAGATCCACGGCGTCGATTTCGTCGAGGCAGTGGGGCTTCTCGCCGACCGCTACGGGCTTCCCCGGCCGAGCGTCCGCGAGGGCGGCGACAACGGCGAGGATCGGCGGCGGCGCAAGATCTTCGCCGCTCTCGAAGCGGCGCACGGCTATTTTCGCGCGCTCCTCGACACCGAAGATGGCAGGGCAGCCCGCCGCTATCTCGCCAAGCGAGGCATCGACGAAGATTCTGCCCGCACCTTCGAACTGGGGCTCTCTCCCGCGGGCTGGGATGGCCTGATCCGCACGCTCGCGCCGCGGGGCTTCGAGGTGCGGGATCTCGTCGACGCTGGCCTCGCCGTCCCGAGACGCACCGGGGACGGCGCGTACGACCGATTCCGCAATCGCCTTGTCTTTCCGATCCGCGACCCTGCCGGGCGCATCGTGTCGTTCGGGGGCCGGGCGCTCGGCGACGACGATCCCAAGTATCTCAACGGCTCGGAGTCGCCCGTCTACGACAAAGGTCGCACCCTCTACCGCCTCAGCGAGGTGGCTCGGGAGATCCGCGACACCGGGCGAGCGATCGTCGTCGAGGGCTACTTCGACGCGGTGAGTCTCGCCCGCGCGGGGGTCCGCGGGGTCGTGGCCGTCTGCGGCACCGCCCTTGGCGATGGTCACGCGCAGGTCCTCAGGCGCTGGACGGACAACGTGGTTCTTTTCCTTGACGGGGACGACGCAGGACGCCGCGCGGTGCATCGAGTCTTGCCGGCGCTCCTGCAGGCGGGCCTCGGTGTCCGGATCGCTAGCCCTCCGTTAGGCTCGGACCCGGACGACCTCGCCCGCGAGTCCGGCGCCGCCGGAGTCGAGAGAGTTCTCGATGCCGCGCTCGACCTTCCCGCCTTTCTCGTCGACGAAGCGAGGCGTCTCCACGATGTCGCAACCCTCGATGGGCGCGTCAAAGCCGCGGAGATGTCGCTGTCGCATCTGTCGCGACTCGAGAGCGCCATCGCGCGCTCCGACGCCGCGCGCCGGGTCGCCGACGGCCTCGGCATCGATGACGCCCTCTTTCGCGATGAACTGGAGCGCGCCGCCCGCCGTCGCGAAAGCGAAGTGCGGCCACGAATCGCGGTTGCCGCCCAGCGTCCGGCGTCGACACTGGCCCCAGCGGAGCGTACCCTGCTTCGCTTTCTCGGTGGCGACGAGGCGCCGAGCGGGGAGGAAATCGAGCGCATCTTGACCCATATTCCCTCAGGCTCCCTGAGTAGGGTGGCGAGCCCCCTCATCGAGCGCTGGAGTGCTGCCTACGGACGCGGAACGAGGTGGAGTCTCCGCGATCTTGCCGACGCAGCCGAGCCCGACGCCCGCGTCCTGATCCTCGAATTGGCGTTTTCCTCAGAGCCGGAGCCCACCATCCGCGATGCGGTGGCTTCGGTCGATGCGCTGCGAAGCGGGCACCTCAAGGTGAGGCTCGCCGAACTTCAGCGGCGCCTCGAGATGACAACGGACCCCCAGCAGCTCCATGAGCTGATGCTCGAGAAGGTGAGTCTGGCAAAGGAATATCAGGCGGTCGCATCCCGTCACCCCGAGCCGGGCCGGTGATCGCCCCCAGCGACGTCAGGGCTTCCACGCGAGCCCGAGGAGGTGCCTAGCGGAAGAGCGCCGAGGAGGTAAGCAGGTTCCGTGGCCAAGCCCCCTACCGAGGGGAGCCTTGACCCGACCTCGCGCATCGCTCCTGCGGAGCCCACGGCCGCGGCCTTGATCACGCCGCCGAACAAGACGGATGTTTACGAAGCGTCCCGGCAGAGAACAAAACGAGACGCGACCTGGGCCGTCCGCCCACGGAGACCTGGGCCGGGCGGCGATTGCCATGAGGCTGTAACCTTTTCCTTCGGACCTGCCCCTCATGGGCGCCGACGGAAAGACGAACCGGAGACACACCTTGCGGATTGACGAAAAGTACGAGGAGGTCAAGACGCTCCTCGCCGCGGGTCGGGAAAAGGGCGCGTTGACGCGCGCTGAGATTCGGGCCCAGCTTCCGGACGAGATCGTTTCCGACCCCGTCGAACTCGAAGAGATCTTCGAGTACCTGCGCGGTCAGGAGATCGACGTTCTCGACGCGGAAACCGAGGAGACCGAGGATCTGCAGAGCGAAGACGATGCCATCGCCGCGACGGTCGGACGCCGAGCGCGCAAGACCGACCCCGCGCCGGTCCTCGAACAGGAGCGCACCAACGATCCCGTGCGAATGTACCTGCGCGAGATGGGCACGGTGCCTCTCCTCACTCGCGAGGGCGAAGTCGAGATCGCGAAGCGTATCGAGAGCGGCGAACTCAAGGTCCTCAAGGCGCTCTCCGAAAGCCGCTTCTGTCTCGACGAGATCCTCAGCGCTCCGGACCGGCTCAAGGCCCACCCGAAGGCGGTCGAGGAGATCTTCGGCATCTCCGAGGAGACCGTCGGCGCGAAGGACCGCAACCTGCCGCGCGAAGAACTCATCAAGCGCAAGGTCGCGCACGCCAACAAGCGCATCGCCAAGATCAAGAAGATCCACTCCGATCTCGAAGGATTGGATGTTCGATTGGCGCGGCTGAAGGCCGGGTCGAAGACTCACTCCGATGTCTCGGAACAGATCAACAAGCTGCACGAGGACATCGCCGCGGCGATCCAGTCGGTCGGTCTCGCGCAACACTACATCGACAGGCTCGCGCGCGAGGTCAAACAGGCCCATGCGAAGATCTCTCGCCATCGCCGCATCGAGAAGGACCTGAACGAGCGCCTGAAGTCCACCCAGGACGCGGCCGTCAAGAAGGAACTGCGCCGCAAAATCCAGGACGCGCAGGAAGAGGTCCAGATCATCGAAGCGGAGCTGAAAGCCCCGGCGGAGTCACTCGCTCAGCTCGCCAAAGAGATCGTCCACGGCGAACAGGAAGCGGCCCGCGCCAAGCGCGACCTCATCGAAGCGAATCTGCGCCTTGTCGTGTCGATCGCGAAGAAGTACACCAACCGCGGCCTTCAGTTCCTCGATCTCATCCAAGAGGGCAACATCGGCCTGATGAAGGCCGTGGACAAGTTCGAGTACAAGCGCGGCTACAAGTTCTCCACCTACGCCACGTGGTGGATCCGCCAGGCCATTACGAGGGCGATCGCCGATCAAGCCCGCACGATCCGCATCCCCGTGCACATGATCGAGACGATCAACAAGCTCGTTCGCACGGCGCGAGCGCTCGTTCAGGAGTTGGGTCGCGAACCCACACCCGACGAGATTGCCGCACGGATGGACGTTCCGGCCTCCAAGGTGCGCAAAGTACTGAAAATCGCTCAGGAGCCTATCTCCCTGGAGACCCCCATCGGCGAGGACGACGACTCGCATCTTGGGGATTTCATCGAGGACAAAAAGTCCCCTTCTCCAGTGGAGGCGGTGGTCAGGGGAAACCTCAAGGATCAGACGGGGACGGTTCTCAAGACTCTCACTCCAAGGGAGGAGAAGGTCCTCAAGATGAGGTTCGGCGTTGACCTGGGAACCGAGCACACTCTCGAAGAGGTCGGCCAGTCGTTCGCGGTGACCCGCGAGCGCATTCGCCAGATCGAATCGAAGGCGCTCAAGAAACTGCGTCAGCCGTCACGCTCGGAGCTCCTGAAAGCCTTCCGGTCGTCCTCGCCCGGTGGGCCCTCCGCGTCGCCGTGACGTGACCATCGCCTCGAGAACCTGAATACGAAAATCGGCCCGGGCTTGAAAACCCGGGCCGATCGCTTGTTCAAGTTGTCGAAGGGTGCGAGCGGCGATCAAGCGCCGTCGTTGCCAATGGCCTCTTCCGGGCAACCTTCCAGCGCTTCTTCGCAGGCATCGACTTCGTCGTCGTTGGCCGGCTGCTTGTAAACGTAGGCGAATTCCTCGCTGTCGTTCATCTTGAAATGATCGGGCGCGGTCTGGACGCACACTTGGCACCCCGAGCAGGTCGCATCGACGTAGTACTTGCCCGGTACGTTCTCGGCATTCTTGTTCGTGGGATCGGCCATCGTTAACACTCCTGGAAAAGGAACGAGGTTGTCGAAACGCGCGGCAGTTTAAACCGATTTGTTAGCCTGTCCAACCCCATAGGGCTTTTTGACTTTCGGCTTCCTCTGAGCTTTCGCTCTCTCGGCGCTCTCGGGAAGGCGGCGAAACCCGCGGGAGATGCCTCCGCACCTCTGTGCTAGACTCGGCCGTCGAGGGCCCATAGCTCAGACGGTCAGAGCGGCTGACTCATAATCAGCTGGTCCCAGGTTCGAGCCCTGGTGGGCCCACCACCAGGACGCTCGATGGTCCCGCTCACCTCTCGAGCCTGCCCTCCGCTCGACCCCGGAGCGGGCCCCAAGAGCCGGAGGATCCGCCTTGAAGGAGACCATCGCGCGTCTCGTCCGTTTGCAAGAGCTCACATTCGAAATCCAAGAAGTCGAAGTCCTTCGCGAAGCCGGTCCTACGCAGATCCAAGAAATCGAACAGGGTTTCGCGACTCAGCGCGCCGAAATCGGTGCCGCCAAGCTGCGTTATGACGAATTGACCGCCGAGAGAGACCGCCTTCGCGAGGAACGGGGCACCCACGAGCGACGCATCGAAGTGGCCCAGCAGAATCTCATGAAGGTCACGAATCAGCGCGAGTACGGCGCGGTTCTCCGCGAGATCGACGGAAGCAAGGCCGATCTGGCACGAGTCGAGAAAGGAATCTCCACCTGCACCGAGGAGATCGCCCAACTCGAGGGTCCGGCCGTCGAAGCCGAGCAACGCATCGGCGAGGCGCGCAACGCGGCGGATGTCGCACGCGCCGAGATCGAAGAGCGCATCCGTCGCATCGACGAGCGTCTCGCGGAGCTTTCCCGCCGCCGTACCGAGATCGTCTCGGCTCTGCCGCGCGCGCTCGTCCATCGCTTCGAGACGATCGCCGGCAGTCGTGGCGGTAACGCCCTCGCTCGCATCGTCAATGGGGCCTGTGCGGCGTGCCGGATGCGAATCCGTCCGCAGGTCGTGAGCCTCGTACGGCGCGGCGAAGACATCCATCACTGCGAGAGTTGCCGCCGGATCCTCTATATCGAGCCCGAAGCCGCTCCGCTGGATGAGGCGCAGCCGGAATCCGCCGAGAACGTCGCGACCGAGCATGGTGATCCTTCGGCTTCTTCGGGATCCTGAACACGACATCGGCGGCGAAACATGGACACGATCGCGCTTCTTTCTTCCCGGCTGCGAGCCGTTGAGGAGCGCATCGCCGGCGCGGCCGAGAGGGCCGGGCGGTCACCGGGCGCTGTGACGCTCGTCGCGGTCAGCAAGACTCATCCTCCTGAGTCGATTCTGGAACTCCTCGGCCTCGGCCAGCGAGTCTTCGGCGAGAACCGCGTCCAGGAAGCCGCCGACAAGATCCCTCAGGTGCCCGGCGCGGCGTGGCATCTCGTGGGCCGCCTGCAGCGCAACAAGGCCCGCAAAGCCAGCGAACTTTTCGACCTCATCCACTCTCTCGACTCGTTGCGATTGGCGACCATTCTCGATCGCATTGGTAGCGAGCGCGGAGTCCCCATCCGGGCGCTCATCGAAGTCGACCTCGCGGGAGAGGAGGCCAAGGGCGGCGTTCCCGCGGCGGACCTTCCCCGCTTCCTCGACCAACTCACCGGACTCTCCGGGCTCGAGATCCGGGGGCTGATGGCCATTCCCCCATTCTTCGAGGACCCCCAGGAGGCCCGCCCCTATTTCCGGCGCCTCGCAGCCCTTGCGCGACGAGAAGTCGAAGCCGCGCGACCCGGAATCGGCCTCCAGGAGTTGTCCATGGGTATGTCCGGCGACTTCGAAGTAGCGATCGAAGAGGGCGCAACCATTGTTCGGGTGGGCACCGCAATCTTCGGGACGCGCCGCTGAGTCCCCCAAATCGAGAATCGCGGGCCTCCCCGTTCTCTCGATTTGAGAAACGCCCCCTATCTCGACCCGCTAGATCGGATCTATTTCAACTTTCACGAACGTCTTCGGATATGCCATCAACCTGGCAGGGCTCTTGCATTCTCGAAGGTCGCAGCAAGCCTTCATGGTTCACAGGCCGGGCAATCCCCGGCCTTCCTTTTTTTTACCCCCGACTCCGAGCCGCGACGAGCCCTGGTGCCAGTCGGCGGCGAGACCGGGCTCTCCTTGTGCTCAACTTCCCTCGCACGAGGCTGGCAAGCGCCCGAACAGAAGTACGTGCTGCGCTGCGCTTGCACGACCCGCTCGATCCGTGCGCCGCAGGCTCGGCAGGGCTCGCCCTCGCGACCGTAGACGCGCAGCCGCTCTTGATAAGAACCGGTCACGCCGTGCGCGTCCTGGAAGTCCGAGAACGTCGTCCCGCAGTGGCGAATCGCTCGCCGCAGCACGCGCTTCACCGACTTCACGAGCGCGCCGGTCTCGTCTGCCGTCAGGGATCCCGCTTGGCGAAACGGAGAGAGCCCCGCTTCGAAGAGAATCTCGGACGCGTAGATGTTGCCGATCCCGACCAGCCGGTCCTGACGCATGAGCCATGGTTTGAGCGGCTGGCGCGACCCTTGAAGCAGCGACGCGAGCACAGCAGCGTCGAGGCCCGACGAGAGCGGATCGATGGCCTCGGACGAGCCGCTCTCGGCGGCGCCCCGCCAAGCCAGCGTTCCGAATCGCCGCGGATCGATGAAGTCCACGCCGCCGCTCGCGAGTTCCAGCCGGGCCCGGAGGTGATGCGGACGATCCCCGCCATCCGCCGGATCCCATACCAAACGTCCCGTCATGCGAAGGTGCACGACCAGCGTCCGCTCGCGACCCCCGCGGTTCACGAGCTCGAAGGCGACCTGCTTGCCGGCCCGCGTGACGCGCCTGACCACGAACCCGCGGAGATCCGTGGACCTCGGCATCTCCAGTCGAGCGTCGAGGCAGAGCAAACGCCTCACATCCCGGCCGCGAACCAACGGGTCGAGCTGGCGGGCGACGGTCTCGACTTCGGGGAGTTCCGGCACGAAACGCCTTCCCTTCCGACACACGCCCGGCACAGGGTGCCCCTTCGGAGAGCCGGGCCATGGCCTTCAATTTTGCGAGCGACCGAACTCGCTCGCGTCTGGCGGGGTTTCCACGCGGCCTTATAATCCGCGCGCGGCCGCCCGCGGCGTCGCCCCATCCTTATGAAACACAACAAGATCCGCAACTTCAGCATCATCGCGCACATCGACCATGGCAAGACGACTCTGTCCGATCGCCTGCTCGAGCGCACCGGAGCTCTCGACAAGCGGGATCTGGTCGCGCAGACGCTCGACTCGATGGATCTCGAACGCGAGCGCGGTATCACGATCAAGTCCCACGCCGTAACGCTGCGCTACAGCGCGAGCGACGGCGAAACTTACGTCTTGAACCTGATCGACACGCCCGGGCACGTCGATTTCTCCTACGAGGTTTCGCGATCGCTGGCCGCCTGCGAGGGCGCGCTGCTCATCGTCGATGCGGCACAGGGCGTGGAGGCGCAGACGCTGGCCAACGCCTACCTCGCGATCGACAACGATCTGCAGATCATTCCGGTGATCAACAAGATCGACTTGCCTTCCGCGGACATCGAGCGATGCCGTGAGCAGATCGAGGAAGTCGTCGGTCTTCCCGCCGACGACGCGGTGCTGACTTCCGCCAAGGAAGGAATCGGCATCGACGAGATCCTCGAGGCGATCGTCCAGAAGGTGCCGCATCCGAAAGGCGACCCCGAGGCTCCTTTCAAGGCGATGGTCTTCGATTCCTGGTACGACTCGTACCAGGGCGTGTTCATCCTGCTTCGCGTGATCGAAGGGACGCTCACCAAGGGTTCGCGCATCCTCTTCATGCAGACCGGCGCGACCTACGACGTCGAAGAGATCGGCCACTTCACGCCGAAGAAGGTATCGGCGAAGAGTCTTTCGGTAGGCGAGGTCGGATGGATCACGGCCGCGATCAAGCGCGTCGACGAGGTCAAGATCGGCGACACCGTGACCGAGGCGCGACGTCCGACGCAGGCGGCGTTTCCCGGATTCCGGGAAGTCAAACCGATGGTCTTCGCCGGGCTCTATCCAACGGACGCGAGTGGCTACGAGGATCTGCGCGACGCGCTCGACAAGTTACGCCTCAACGACTCCAGCTTCGACTTCGAGCCCGAGGTCAGCGATGCGCTCGGCTTCGGGTTCCGATGCGGCTTTCTCGGTCTGCTGCATATGGAGATCATCCAGTCCAGACTCGAACGCGAATTCGACCTGGATCTGGTGACGACCGCACCCGGCGTTCCCTACCGCGTGCGTATGAAGGGCGGCGAGTACATCGAGATCCACACCCCGGCGAAGCTGCCGAAGCCTCAGGAATTCGAGTGGATCGAAGAGCCCTTCATCAATGCGACCGTTCTCACCCCACAGGAATACGTCGGCGGTCTCTTGAAGCTCATGGAGGAACGCCGGGGCACGCAGAAGTCGCTGCGTTACATCGGTCCCGCGCGCGTGCTCCTCGAGTACGAACTGCCTCTGGGCGAAGTCGTCACCGATTTCTACGACCGATTGAAGTCCGCGAGCCGCGGCTACGCCAGCTACGACTACGAGATCGGCGAGTGGCGGCGGTCGGATCTGGTGAAGCTGGATCTTCTCGTCAATGGCCAGCCGGTCGATGCGCTCTCGGTGATCGTGCACGAGGCAGCGGCCTTCCACCGGGGGCAGTTACTTGCACGCAAGCTGAAAGACCTCATCCCGCGCCAGCAATTCGATGTTGCGGTGCAAGCGGCGATCGGCTCGCGCGTCGTCTCGCGCACGAACGTGAAGGCGCTGCGCAAGAACGTCCTCGCGAAATGCTACGGCGGAGACGTGACGCGCAAGAAGAAGCTCCTCGAGAAGCAGAAAGAGGGAAAACGGCGCATGAAGCAGGTGGGGCAGGTCACGATTCCCCAGGAGGCTTTTCTCGCCGTCTTGCAGCTCGAAGACTGACGCTGCGCCCGCCTGGTGCGGCGTCGAGGGAGACCGCCGTGAGCGCCACCGCCATCGCGACCGAAATCCCGGAGGTCCTGGTCATCGAGCCGCGGGTCTTTCGCGATCAGCGGGGGTTCTTCTTCGAGAGTTACAACGAGCGCAGCTTCACGCGATTCGGGATCGCCACGCGTTTCGTGCAGGACAATCACTCGTGCTCGGAGCGCGGCGTCCTGCGCGGAGTGCATTTCCAGGATCTTCGCGCACCACTCGGTAAGCTCGTGCGCTGCACGCGCGGGGCGATTCTCGATGTCGCAGTCGACCTGCGCATCGGCTCGCCGACCTTCGG
>CAZPJJ010000069.1:0-13578 GCA_964586535.1 uncultured Acidobacteriota bacterium
GCGGAACGCGCCCTGCGGCTACCATTCCGCGCTCATCTCGGCGGGATGTCCCGCGGGCGATACGCACGCGCACCTCTCCGCCAAGCCGCTTCGTGGCGTCGTGAGCGGAGGAGGACGCGCCCCGACTCTCCGCCTTCGGCCAAGTAGCCGTATCCCGGGCACCTCCGCCCGAGCCGGCATCTCGTCGAAGGCGCCGTGTGAGGCCCGCCATGAAGAAAGACATTCATCCCGCCTACCACCCCGTCGTTTTCATCGATGGCGGTACCGACTTCGAGATCGTCTCGCGCTCCACGCTGAAGAGCGACCAGACCAAGGTGATCGACGGCGTCGAACACTACGTGATCCGCGTCGACATCTCCTCGGCGTCGCACCCTTTCTACACGGGCAAGCAGCGCCTGCTGGACACGGCGGGACGCGTCGAGAAGTTCAGCCGCAAGTACGCGAAGCGAGCGCGCTGATCTCCTCGATCCTCCTGCTGACGATTGCGAGGCGGCGAGAGCCGCCTCGTTGCGTTTGACGTCCTCATGATTCACCCCTCCTTGCCGGCCGAGTCCGGCTCAGACCGGGCGCAAGCGAGTAGCCGGCGGATAGTTCCGATGTTTTCGGCCAGGGCTTGGTGAATAGTTCGAGTTAGAGTTCGGGAGCGGTCGACGCAGACTTCCCGTCACCACGATGAGCCCGACGAGCATGCCCGTTTCGCCCCCGGCATCAGCCTCAAGACCCTCTCGATCGTGGAAGGTCTTCGCCCCGCCCGTGCTCGCCACGCTCGCTCTCCTCGTCTTCTTCCGGCTCTACCATCCCTTTGTTCCAGTCGGTGACGACTTGCTCGGCATTCGAGGATTCGAAGCAGCGTCCTTCGAAAGCCACGACAAGCTCTCCGCATGGCGAGGCTGGGGCGAGTTCGCACGGTGGGATCCGCATGCGGGGTTCGAAGAGAGCGCCGGCGTGGTCCTCTCCTCCGACGGTAAGCGGCGCGGGGGGATTCGGCTCGATCTCGACGAGCCGCGGCGATTCGAGGCGCTGACTTTCCGCGGACGGTTGCGCACCGTGGACTTGAAGCGCGGCTCCAAGGACTGGCTGCGGGCGCGCTTCGTCGTCTTCTTCCGCGATGCCGAGGGCAAGCCGAACTGGAGCCACCCGCACACGGCGTGTTTTCTCGAGGGCACTCACGACTGGATGCTCTGCCGCGAGACCTTCATCGTGCCCTCGTTCGCCGAGAGCGTGACGATCACCGCACAGAACGGCGGAACGAGCGGCCTCGCCGTCATCGACGATCTCGAACTGCGTCCTGCCGTGCGCCGTACGAGCGCGACGCCGCTGCTCACGCTCGCGGCTCTCGTCTGGGCCGCCGGTTTCACGTTGCCCTTGCTCGAACTCCGACCCTGGAAGCGTCGATACGGGCTCGTGACGGTCGTCGCGGCGCTCGCGATCGTCGTCGGAGTGGCGGCGCCCGCTCACATGATCGGCGAAGCGCTCCGTCTTCCCGACCGGGCTCTCGTCAAAGCGCTCGAATGGTGGAGCGAGCGTGGCACCGTCGAGGAATCGGTCCCCAAGCCCGACGCCGCCAACGCTCGGCGTGTCGAGCCCGGAACTCCACGGGCACCCGCTTCGGACGCGTCCACGGGAGGAGCGGAGCCCGCAGGGCCCGTGGAGTCCGTCCCGCGCCCCGGCGCCGGCACGGCCGGGGTCATCGAGAAACCCGTCCCCGAAGCCCCCGAAAGCGCGCCACCTGCGGCGGCGGCACCCGCCCCAGAACCCCGCGAGGCCTCGTTCGACCTCCCCGATCTCGCCTGGCGCGTCGCCATGTGGAAGAACGTCGGTCATGCGGCGCTCTTCGCGATCCTCGGTTTCGCCGCGGTCGCGGCGGCACGCTCGGGTCGGCCGCGTTGGCCCCTGCCCGGGCTCTTCCTGGCGCTCGTGATCTTCGCGGCGGGTACGGAGGTCCTGCAGTTCCTGGTCTGGAAGCGACAGCCGGCCCTCAGCGATCTCGGCATCGACTCGGCCGGAATCGTCTGCGGGATGGCGCTCTGTCTTGCCGTGCGTGGCGCGTGGTCGCTCGTGCGCCCGCGCCCCGCCGCACCCCCTGCGTGACGGGCGCTCCGCGGCGCGGGGCGATCGACGACCCGAGGCGGAGCACGGGGAATCCAAAAAAGAAAGGGGGCGCTGGTGGGAAGCACCCCCTTGGCTGGGCTGAGCGCGCCGAGTGGCGCGAGGGTGAGTGGCTTGAACACCCCCATCAAACACCAGCGATGTGTCAACCCCGTGGCGAAGCGCTTACGGAGTGGTGATCTCTGGCCCGCCGCGGTCCTGCGGCAGCCGCGAGGCGTCGACGACGGCGGCTCCCCTGTCGGTCAGCGTCAGGCCCGAGGGGCCCTGGGTGACCAGCCCGCCCCCGACGAGCCGCTCTGCGGCCTCGCGGACGCGCGACTCGTTCCATGTGAACCGTCGCGCCAGAGCCGCCGGAGTTACCGGCGGATCGCCCAGTCCGAGATGGGCGAGCAACAAGTTGTCGGCGAGATGAGCGGCCACGCGCCGGGTGCGAAGAACGCGCGCCAGGACGCCGTGCGCCGGTGAGAAGACCAGCGCGAGGGCGAAGAGCACGCCGCACGCGGCGGCCATCGCCCCCGCGATCGAGGTGTCCAGCGCGCGGGCCGCGAGATAGCCGATCACCGCCGCCAGCATGCCCGTGGCCACCGCGAGGGCCAGCATGCGAGGCAGCCTCTCCGTCAGCAGATAAGCCGTCGCGGGCGGGGCCACGAGCATCGCCACGACGAGAATCGCGCCCACCGCCTCGAACGATCCGACGACCGTGATCGAGACGGCGCCCATCAGCGCGTAGTGCAACACGACCGGCGAGAACCCGAGCGTTGCCGCCAACCCAGCGTCGAACGTGCTCAGTTGCAGTTCCTTGTAGAAGAGCACGACGAAAGCGAGGACCAACGCGAAGACACCGCCCGTCACGAGAAGGGCGCGCGGTCCCCACACCAGGCCGCCCCAGGTCACGATGTCGAGCGGGACGAACGCGATCTCTCCGTAGAGCACGCAATCGAGGTCGAGGTCGGTCTGCGAGGCGTAGCGTGAGATGATCACGACGCCCAGCGAAAAGAGCGCAGGAAAGACGACGCCGATCGATGCGTCTTCGTGGAGTCTCTCGCTGCGATGCAGCGTTTCGACGAGAGCCACCGTCAGAATGCCCAATGTCGCGGCGCCGATCAGCATCGGCAGGCTCGCGCGCGAGCCCGTCGCGAGGAAGGCGATCGCGATGCCCGGCAGCACCGCGTGCGAAATCGCGTCGCCGATGAGCGCCATGCGCCGCAAAACCAGGAACGAGCCAACGAGCGCGCAACTCGCCGCGACGAAGCAGCCCGTGAGAACGATGACGAGTGCGTCGCTCATGCGGTCCTCGCGGGAGGGATCGCGCGTCCATGTGGGTCGACTTTCGGAAAGCCCAGCACGCGCTCGAGTTCAAGGGCCGTCTCGTCGGTGAGCGCGTGCTCCATCTGTTCGGCGTCGCGGTGCACGCTGTTGCTGGCGAGGTCGAGCTTGACGGTCAGGTAGAGCTCCCAGAGCCGGTGCTTGCGGATCAACTGCCTCGCTTCGGCGAGACCGCCCGCGGTGAGCCGCAGCGCGTCCGCCTCGCGTTCGATGAGGCCCGCGGCTTCGAGCCGCGTCGCGAGGCGCGCGAGCTGGCGGCTGGGCTGGCCCCGCACTCCCATCAGCACGGGCCACGGAACGAACGAGCGAAAGTCGTCGTGCGCTTCGCCGAGCCGGTAGAGGTCTTTGAGCAGGTTCTCGCGTCGCACGCGCGCGACGACCCGCCATGCTTCGATGCGGCGCCAAAGCAGGCCGCGCTTCGGGGCCAGGAGGAGCGAGACGACGAGGGCGCCGCTCGAGAGGAGCACGATCGTCGGCCCCGTCGGCAGCCGCGGAATCACCGAGCTCGCGTACGCGCCGAGAGCGCCCGCACTCCCGCCCAGCGCACCTGCGGCCACGACCATCGTGCCGAGGTGATTCGTCCACTGCCGTGCGGTCGCCGCGGGCGTCACGAGGGTGGCGACCATGAGCACGACTCCCACCGCCTGGAGACCCACGACGACGACCGCGACGAGCAGCACGGTCAGTGTGATTTCGAGGGCCCGCACCGGCACGCCCTGAGCCCGGGCGAAGCCGGCGTCGAAGGTGATGAGCGCGAGTTCCTTGTATGCGGCGACGACGAACGCGACGGCAACGGCGCCCACCGCCGCGATCAACGCCACGTCCTCGCTGAGCAGCGTCGCCGCCTGTCCGAAGAGGAACTTGTCCAGGCCCGCCTTGTTGCCGGTGGGCATGCGCTGGATCACGGTCAGCAGCACGATCCCGACGCCGAAGAACACCGACAACACGATCCCCGTCGCGGCGTCTTCTTTGATGCGGCTCGAGCGGACGATGAGCAGAATGGCGAGCGCACCGAGCAGCCCCGTGACCAGGGCGCCCCCGAAGAGCGCCGGCGCGGACTTGGAACCGGAGACGAGAAAACCGAGGCAGACGCCGGGAAGCGCAGCATGGGCGAGCGCGTCGCCGAGCAGGCTCTGACGGCGCAGCACCGCGAACGAGCCGAGCACGCCGCCCGCGATGCCGAGCAGCGTCGCGCCGAGGAGCGCATTGCGCAGTGCGAGATCGATCTCCATGGCTCAGCGGTAGGGCGGAGTCGCGTCGGACGCGGAACGGGCCTCGTCGAGCCGCGGGCTCTGCAAGAGAGATTCCGCGGCCTGCGTGAGGACCGTCAGCTTTCCGCCGTAGGTGCGCTGCAGGTTCTCGCGCGTGAACGTCTCGGCGATCGGACCGTGCGCGACGAGGCGCATGTTGAGCAGAACCACGTGATCGAAGTACTCCGCCACGGTTTGCAGATCGTGATGAACCGCTACGACCGTGCGGCCTCGGTCGCGTAATTCCTGGAGCAGCGAGAAGATTGCTCGCTCGGTCGTCGCGTCGACGCCGGCGAAGGGTTCGTCCATCAAGTAGAGCCGTGCTTCCTGCGCGAGCGCCCGCGCGAGAAAGACGCGCTGCTGCTGGCCGCCCGAGAGCTGGCTGATCTGCCGCTGCGCGAAAGCGCCCATCCCGACCTTCTCGAGACAGGCGAGAGCTTGCTGGCGGTTGTGCTTGCCGGGCCGGCGAAGCCAGCCGATGCGTCCGTAGAGGCCCATCAGCACGACGTCGAGCGCGCTCGTGGGGAAATCCCAGTCGACGCTCTCGCGCTGCGGGACGTAGCCCACCCAGGAGCGCCGCTCCGCGTAGGCCCGGCCGAAGACGCGAACCCATCCCGTGATCGGCGTGACGAGCCCCAGGATGGCCTTGAGCAGCGTGCTCTTTCCGGCGCCGTTCGGCCCCACGATGGCGATCAGCCGCCCCGGCGGCAGCGCGAGTCCGACATCCCAGAGTACCGGCTGCGATCGATAGGCCACCGTGAGGTCGTGGACCTCGATGGCGGGGTCGACGCCCACCGGGCCCGTATTCAGCGCAGGGTTCGCCGTCTCGTTCACTTCAACGCCTCCACGATCGCGTCGACGTTCGCGCGCACCATGCCCTCGTAGGTGCCGGCCGGGCTTCCCGCAGCGCCGAGCGCGTCGGAGTGAAGTTCGCCGCCGATCGTCACTTTGCTGCCCTTTGCAGCCACCGCATCGACGACGGCCTGGATCGAGCGCCTCGGGACGCTCGACTCGACGAAGATCGCCTTCACGCCGCGGTCGATGACCACGTCCACAACGCGCGAGACGTCACCCAGGCCCGCCTCGCTCACCGTGCTCAAGCCTTGGATCGCGACGACGTCCATCCCGTAGCGTCTGCCGAAGTAGCCGAAGGCGTCGTGCGCCGTGACGAGCACGCGCGCCGGGGCGGGGATCTCTGCGATGCGCGCGGTCACCCACGCGTCGAGAGCGAGCAGTTCGTCGCGGACGCGTTCGGCGTTCGCCGCGTACTCGGCTTGGTGAGCAGGGTCGAGCGCCGCCAACTCGCGTGCAATCACGGTGGGGGTCATCGCCCAGAGCGAGACGTCGAACCAAAGGTGCGGGTCGTAGAGCCCGTCGAACTCAGGTGGCTCGCGCAGCGCGTCCTCGGGAACGGCCTCGGCCAGTGCGACCACAGGGCGAGAGCGCGCGAGCCTCACGAGCACGTCCGTCATCTTCCCCTCGAGATGGAGGCCGTTGTAGACGATCAGGTCGGCGTTGCCGAGCAGGCGGACATCGCCCTCAGTCGGCTTGTAGAGATGGGGATCGACGCCGGGACCCATCAGGGCCGTGACTTCGACGTGCTCTCCGCCAACGCGGCTCACGACGTCGGCCACGATCCCCGTAGTTGCTACGACTTCAAGCCAGTCTCCGGCCGCCGGTCGCGGCGATGTCGAAGAGGGAGCGCACGCTGTCGCGGCTAAGGCAAGAAGCGAGACGGCTGTCAAAAGCAGGTTTGCGTGATTAAAGCGAAAAACTTTTGGCATGTCCAAAAGTATGCGTCATGATTCTGGGAAAGCAACCCTCCCGCGGGCGCCGCCCTCCGTGCGCCTCGCCTTCACGATCCGGGTGCCGAGGATGCCGACCACCAGCGCAGAGGACTATCTCAAAGCGATCCTCCACGAGCTGGAGACCTCGACGAGCCGCCGCGTTCCGACGGGCAGGCTTGCCGAGCGGCTCGGTGTCTCGCCGGGATCGGTCACGGCGATGCTCAAGAGTCTCTCCGAACGCGGGCTCGTCGAGTACGAGCGCTATGCCGGTGTTGGACTCACCGAGTCCGGCGCTCGGCTCGCTCTCGATGTCGTGCGCCGTCACCGGTTGATCGAACTCTTCCTCGTCGAAGTTCTCTCGATGGACTGGAGCGAAGTGCACCCCGAGGCTGAACGGCTCGAGCACCACGTTTCGCCACGCCTTCTGGAGCGCATCGACGCGCTCCTCGGGCATCCGCGCTTCGACCCCCACGGTGATCCGATCCCTCTCGCCGACGGCAGCTTTCGCGAGAACGCCGCCGCACATCCCTTGGTCGCGAGCGCGGTCGGCGTGGCCAGACGCGTCACGCGCGTCGCGGATCAAAGTCCGAAGTTCCTGCGGGAGATGGGGGAGTTGGGAATCGTCCCGGGAGCGGCATTGACGATCCAAAGACGGGAGGGGCCGGCGGGGGCACTCACGCTCACGATCGATGGTGCCGGGGACGCACCGATCCGACTCTCCGCGGGCTCCGCCGCCAAGGTCTGGGTCGCCTGAATCGAAGTGTTCGAACTTCGGCGCACCGACGAAGAGCGGGCAGGGAAGAACCGAACCCTCGAGTCAAATCGGAATATTGCGGTTCAATGCGGATTTGATGCGCGCGGCGTGCGCCGAAGTTCGAACACGTCAGGGAAGATGGAAGAGCGATCCGCGTAGGGTAAGCTTGCTCACAGCCGACGGACCCAAGAGGTCGGCACGGGAGGTCCATCACCATGGAAGCCCAAGACATCCTCCTCCTGCTCTTCCAGATCGTCGCCGGCATCGCGCTCGCGGCGAGCGCAGGCCTCCGCGCCTTTCTTCCGCTCTTCGTCCTCGGCGTCGCCAGCCGTCTCGGCGTTAGCGAGATGCTCCTCGGGCAGCCGCTCGAGCTTCAACCCGCCCTCGCCTGGATCGCATCGACGCCGGCGCTCATCGTGCTCGGCGTCGCAGTCGTTGTCGAAGTCCTCGCGGACAAGATTCCCGCCGTGGATCACGCACTCGACCTCGTCCAGACCTGGGTGAGGCCGATGGCCGGCGCCCTCGTGATGGCCGCGTCCTTGGAATCGCTCGATCCGATCTGGGCGGGTCTCACGGGGCTTTTCGTCGGTGGCAGCGTCGCCGGCGCCGTCCATGTTGCGAAGTCCCAGATTCGCGTGCTGTCGACGCTCGGCACGGGCGGCATCGCCTCGCCGTTCATCTCCGCCGTCGAGGACGGGCTGGCACTCGTGGGATCGGTGCTGGCGGTGATCGCAACTTTCGCCGCCGCAACGCTCATCATCCTGGGGCTCGCTACCACGGGCTTCGCCGTGCAGCGTTTCCGGCGGCGTGCGACCCGCATCGAGCAGCACCTCGAGTCCGCGCCTCGGCCGAGTTGATCGTCCCGTCGTGTTGCGACGGCCCCGATCCACTCATGCCGTCTCGAGATCCGCCAGACGGGACGCAGTCGCGCCTGCCTTCGGATCGTGACCGGCACAGGGCGGGGGCTCGCGGTATCTTCCGGCGGTCATGCGATCGACCGCGCTATCAGCACGCCTCGGGGGTCTCCTTCTGGCCCTCGGTCTCACGGTTCTGCCCGGGCGGGCTGAACTCGTCCCGCTTCCGCTCGACGAGCCCGTGAAGGCGGCCATCCTCGAACTCGACATCCGCGACAGCACCGTGATGGTCCGCATCGACCCTTCGTTCGAGCCGAGCGTGCGCATCACGGACGCCCGTGAGGGAGCGTCCACCGTCGGCTACATCGCCGTCGAAACGACGACCGACGGCCGCTTCGTGGTGCGCCAGCCGCATGGGGATGCCGAAGTCGCTCCCGACCTCGTGATCGAGGTGACCCTCGCTCCCGCGCAGAAGCTCTCGATCCTGGGCACCAACCTCGGCATCACGATCGACGCGATCTCCGACGAAAGCGACGGGGACTCCCCCGCCGACGAAAAGCGCAGTGCGAGCGGATCGGGCGCAGGCGCCGTCGGTGACTCCGCGCGCTACGAGTTGAAGGTCGACGACTCCACGGTCGTGATCCGCGGTACGGGTTCTCTCGAACTTCGCGGACGCGGTTCGAGCTTCGAGACGTCGGCGACACGGGGCACGCTCTCCGCCTGGCTCGACTCGGGGGAGATCACGGCCGACAGGCACGACGGCGCCGTCAAGGCGCAAGCCGACCGCGCGGATGTCACGCTCGAGGGCGGACGAGGAACCGCGAGCGTGCGCATCGAAGGCGGAACAGTCACGGCGATCGGAGGCGAAGCCCGCATCGAGATCGACGCCACGCAAGCACGGGTGGCGGCGACGGCGTGGGCCGGCGACATCACAGTGCGCGGCAAGAACGCTACCGTCGAAGCATTCGAGTGCGGCACCGGCGAGTCGCGGCTGCGCGTCGAGGGCGAGGATCACGACATCACCGTCGCCGACTACCGCGGGGCCTTCGACGCGAACGTCCTCGGCGGCCGCATCCTCGCGCGGGCGATCGGAGCACGGGCGAGCGTTCGCGCCGCGCAGACCGAGATCGGGATCGAAGCCGTCGCGGACGTGGCCGAACTCGACCTCTCGGACGGCGCGGTCGCGCGTCTGAAACAGATTCGCAAGCGATTGGGTGCGCGCATGGAAGAGGCCGAGCTCGAGGCCGCCGCGGTGGGAGAGCTCGAACTTCGAGCCGTACGCTCGCGCGCCGAGATCGCGGGAATCTCTTCTCGCGCGCGCGTGATCGCGAACGATTCCCAGGTCGAGCTCGACATGGCGGGGGCACTCTCGTTCCACACGATTGCGGCGCGCGGCGCGTCCGTCGTCGACGTCTCGGTGAGCGGCCCCTGCGCGCTGCAGCTCGAGGACGAAGACGCACTCGACAGCGTCGATGCGGGATCGTGCGAGATTCGCCTCAAGTCAGGCGGCCGCGTCTCGCAGCCATCCGCGCGCGCGTCGCGCGCACGCTCGCCGCTCGTCATCGAGGTCGAGGTGGATGGGAGCGCGAGGATCAGCTTCGGACCCTGACCCCGCGTTCCGTCCGCCTCTCCCTATTCCCCGGCCTACAATGAACTCGTCGCCCGGGAGGCCCGATGCAACGCGCCCGCGTCGCCGCGATCCAGATGACAGCGACCGACGACGTCGACCACAACCTGACGCGTGCCGAAGCTCTGGTGCGCCGCGCGGCCGCTGATGGAGCGATCTTCGTCGCGCTTCCCGAGAACTTCGCGCTCATGGCGAGCGAGGGCCTGATCCTCGCGCGCACCGAGACTCTCGAGGGGCCGATCGTCGCCTGGGGGCGTGCCCTCGCCCGCGAGCTGCGCATCATGCTCCTGCTCGGCTCGATCCCCGAGCGCGCGACGCGCGAGGGCATGCGCCGCAACACGAGCGTGCTCGTCGCCGCCGACGGGCGTATCTCGGCGGTCTACCGCAAGATCCACCTCTTCGATGTCGCTCTTGGAGAACTCACCCTGCGCGAGTCCGCCGCGGTCGAGCCGGGCACCGAGATCGTCGTCGCGCACACGGATTGGGCCGAGATCGGGCTTTCGGTCTGTTACGACGTGCGCTTCCCGGAGCTCTACCGGGCCTTGCGCGACCGCGGGGCGGAAGTGCTGACCGTCCCGGCTGCCTTCACGGCGGAAACGGGGCCGCACCATTGGCACGTCCTGCTGCGCGCGCGGGCGATCGAGAATCAGTGCTTCGTCGTCGCGCCCGCGCAGGTCGGGGCTCACTCGGAACGTCGCGCTTCCTATGGTCACGCGCTGGTCGTTGACCCCTGGGGGACGGTTCTTGCCGACGCGGGCCGCGCTGGCGAGGGCCTGGCGATCGCGGACCTCGACCCCGAGGTGCTGCGCGAGGCGTCACGGCGCATTCCGTGCTGGAATCACCGGCAGTCGTGGATCACACGGCGAAAGGACGACGAGTGAACGACCTCGCGCGCCGGCCCGTCGTTCTGCTCGACGCCGGGGGCACGCTCATCGGCATCGACTACGATCGTGTTCGCACGGCCATCCGCTCGACAGGACTCGAACCCGACGATGAGGCGCTCGACGTCGCCGAAGCGCGCGCGCGTCGCTGGGCCGATGCCGCAGTACGCGAGCGCCTCGGCGCACGCGGACTCTGGGACGGCTATTTCGCGCGCGTCCTGCGAGCCGTGGGCGTCGCGGAGGCGGACATCGTGCCTGCGGTAGACCGCCTCTGGACGATGCATCACGAACTCGGCCTCTGGCGCCGGCCCTTGCCCTTCGCGCTGGAGACCGTAGAGAAGCTCGCGCGCGCCGGAAAGCGGCTTTCCGTCGTGAGCAACGCCGAGGGGCAGGTCGAGAGTGATCTTCGCGAGGCGGGATTTGCGCGTCATCTCGAGACCGTCGTCGATTCTCATGTCGTGGGTGTCGCCAAACCCGATCCACGCATCTTCGCGATCGCCCTCGAGCGAATCGGGTGCCGCGCCGAAGACGCGCTCTACGTTGGAGACGTTCCCGCGTACGACGTCGTCGGGGCGCGTGCCGCCGGTTTGCCGGTCGTGCTCATCGATCCCCATGGCGTCCACGACGACGTGGACTGCCCGCGCATCCGCTCGATCCGCGAGTTGCCGGGCCTCCTGGGCCTTGGCTCGGCTTGACCCGAGGCAGAGATCCCAGGTTTGCACCTGGGGCGATGGGTGATAGCTTTCGCCTTCCGATCATTGTTCGAGGCGCCGAAACGCCAGTTGGGGGGGGATATGTCCCGCTGCGTGCGCTGTGCCAAGAGCGGCTTCTTGGTCAGGGTCGACGGCTTCGGGCTCTGCCGCTCGTGCCGCGACCTCGTTGTGCGCGATGCCGAGCGACGGCTCAAGGCTTTCTTCGAAATCGAAGGACTCGTCGAGCATGGAGCGTCGGTGGACGCGCGCCTTCGCGCGTGCGACACCGCGCTCGAGCACGCGCGGGTTCTGAGCGAACTCGCGTCCCAGGGCGCGACGCTCGGCGAGTTCGAGCCCGAGTCCGCGACGAAGCGCTTGGGAACTCGGCGCGAGCAGATGCTCCTCGACGCACTCGCGGATGCCGTGGCCGGCGCGAAAGGTCGCGCCGCGGCAGCGCGTTCGCCGCAGGCTCGCCGCGGAGCGCTCGAGAGGGGATTGGAGCGCGTCGAGACGATCGCGTCGCAGCTGAAGCGCAAAGACCAAGCGCGGAAGTTCGAACGCGAGCTCATGGACGAGATCAAGCGCCTTTCCTGAGCGGGAGAGCCGACGATGCGAACGTCGTCTTCGGGCGTGACGCGGCTATCGATCCTCCAGCATGTCGCCTTCGAGGGGCCGGCAGCGCTGCTCGGGTTGGCACGCGAGCGCGGATTCGACGTGCAGGTCACGAGGCTCGATCGAGGCGATCCACTGCCCATGCTCGAAGATCGCGACGTCCTCGTGTTGCTGGGCGGCCCGATGAGCGTCCACGAGGGACTGCGCCATCCGTGGCTCACGGAGGAAATCCGCTACGTCGAGCACGCGCTCGACGCGAAGCGGAAGGTGCTCGGCATTTGTCTCGGAGCGCAGATCATCGCGCGCGCCTGCGGTGCCGCGGTCACGCGGATGCCGGAGCGCGAGATCGGGTGGTTTCCCGTGCGGAAGCACGAGCGTGCGAGCGCGACGCGCTGGGGTCGGGGATTTCCTCAGGAGTCGCTCGCCTTCCACTGGCACGGCGAGACGTTCTCACTGCCGGCGGGCGCGATTCCGCTCGCGTCCTCGGCCGCGTGTCAGAACCAAGCCTTCGCGATCGGGGATCATGTTCTCGCGCTTCAATTCCATTTGGAAACTACCCGCGACGCGGCGCAGGCCTTGATCGAAAATGGCCGCGACGAGATCGACTCTGGCGGGGCCTTCGTGCAGGACGCGGCCGCCATCCTGGCCGACGAGAGCCGTTTCGACCACCTGCGCCGGCATCTCGCGGACGCTCTCGGACCGTTTCTCAATGGTGATTGAAGAACCTGTTCAAAGCGTCACCGCTACCGCTGCCGAAACTCCGCAGCCGCCGGGGGAAGTCGCACGAATCGCCCTCCACAAGAACGCTTTCTCTGCGTAAACTTGCGCTCCGACGATCGGTGCTGAGAGGGGAGGATCGCCCATTGCGCCTGTACTGGACGCTCGCTTCCATACCCGAACTATCCGGCCTGGATCCCGAACAGCGACGCCGGGTCTGGTTGCGCGCCCGTTCGAGCGCGCGCTACGGCTGGTTGGTGTGGCTCGGGATCGCGCTCGCCGCCGTGGCGACGGGGATAGGTTTCGCGTACTTCCACATTCCCGGAGCGATCTGCGGGGCGGTCTTCGGTGGATTCCTCGTGCTGCAAATCGTGGCGCGATTGACGCTTCCTTACATCCGCCTCGACATGCAGCGCAGGCGCGCTCAGGGCTGAGCCCGCCCTCGGCGCGATTCGCGCGTCACGAAAAGAAAACGGCGCCCGCGAAAGGGCGCCGTTTTTCTTGCGGAGCGGGGCTGTCTACTTCTGGATGCGCACGGCTTCGCGCTCGAGGAATGCGAAGTCTCCGCCCAGGACGCGCTGCGCGAGCTTGTAGCCGTCGCCGTCGTTGTTCTTGCTGACACCGGCGAAGTGACGCTCTATGCGCAGCTTCGCCTCGTCGCAGAAGAAGTCCGCCAGCTCGAGGATTTCCTCGCGCGGCGCGCCGGAGTCGATCCGGTACTGCGCGTAGATGGAGGTCGCGGCGATCGCGAAAATCTCGGTGGCAATGTCGACGAAGCGTCCCAAGAGCACCTGCTCGCGTTCGAGCTTGGGGCCGTGCTTGAGCATCTGCAGGAAGAGGCGGCGCGAGAGCTTGCGCGAGAGGCGGCCTGCCGTACGCGCGTGCTTCGCGAGGCGAGGGTCGAGGCCCTGCGTCGACACGCCCGAGATCGGGATGTAGCGCGACGGCAGCCACCACGCGTAGAACGTC
>CAZPJJ010000070.1:0-13440 GCA_964586535.1 uncultured Acidobacteriota bacterium
TGTCCTTGCGCCCGCGCCAGACCGTCAACTGCTGCTCGTAGAGGTCCTCGATCGTCCCCTTGGATTCGATGAGCGGCAAGCAGCGGCGCAGCATCCGGTAAGCGCCCACTCCATCAGAGAAGAGGGATGAAACACCTACAAGATACATCGCGGTCTCGGGCGATAGGTCATCGAGGTCGTCGAGGAACCCCTCGACCTCGAAGGTCAGGTCCTCGACGAGCGCGGGATCGCCGATGTCTTGGTCTTCCATGAGCTCTGCGAGTTGTTCGGCGTTCATTTGCTGGGGCTCCCGTGGCGGTCACGATAGCTCATGGTTCCCGTCTGTCGCGAGGCCGGGGTCGAGGAAATGAAGTGACACGAATCTCCCTGCCGACGCGTGATCCGATGAACGCGAGTTCGCGGCGGACGCGCGCGCCCAGCGCCCGGGGCCCGGGCAGGGACGGGCCGGCGACGAGCAGGCGGTTGTCCCATTCGCGAAACGACACGATCGCCGCGCGGCGAAAAGGCCGCGCGATGCGCTCCTGCAGGCGTGCCCACGTCCAGCCGCGGACGGGCAGGAGATTCGTGACGACCACTCCGTGGGGCGCGAGGACGCGCGCGCAGAGTTCGGGGAGTGCCGTCAACGAGACGGGCGGCTTGGTGAGCGTGTCGCCGTCGGGGATCGAGAGATCCTCGACGATCGCGTCCCAAGGCTGTCCGTCGTAACCGGAGAGAAAACGGCCTGCTTCGGCGCGGCGGACAGAGACGCGCCCTCCCCAGCCAGCGGTCGCGTCGCGATAGAGCGTGCCCGCGCGCCGGTCGAGGTCGACGGCGTCCAGGGGGTGCTTCCAGCCGAGGACGCGCAGCATCGCCGCGATGCTGCCGCCCGCGAAGCCGAGGAGCAGCGCCCGCGAGCCCGGCGCGAGCGCCGCGACGACGGCGGCTGCCGCGTCGAAGGGCGTGTGTGTCGGCTTGGGCTCGCGCGGGACGAGACTGACGACGGCGTCGCCGTGACTCAGCAGGAGCGGCAGCGGCGTCTTGGGCGTCACGACGGGCGGTCTTCCCGTCCGCCGCCGCGCTCGGCGAGCACGCGCCGCGCAGCGCTGACGGCGTTCGTCTCGCCCGCGACGACGAGCACGTCGCCACCGCGGAGCACGGTAGCAGGCTCACCCGGGTCGAGAAGCTCGCGCCCGCGCAGCACCGCGAGCACCGTCGCGCCCGTGCGGCGGCGCAGGTCGAGCGAGGCGAGAGTCGCGCCGTCGGCGCTGCCGCCCTCCGCGACGACGATCTCCTCGGGATGGACGCGCGAGAGCCACATGCGCAGCGCGCCGCGCACCATGGCCTCGGGCATGCTCGACGCGGCCACGCGGCGCAACGTCGCCTTCTCGAGCGCGATCGCCCCCGCGGGCGCCCCGTAGCTCGCGAGCACGCGCCCCGCGAGCTCGATCGCCGTCTCGTGCTCCTCGATGACGATCTCGTCGGCGCCCAGCGCTTCGAGCACCGTGATCTCGAGCGCGTAGCGCGTGCGCACGATGATCGACGCGCGCGGATTCATGCGCCGGCCCGTGGCGACGATCGCGCGCGCCGCGCCCGCGTCGGGCACCGTGATCACGAGCGCGCGCGCGTCGCGGAAGCCCGCGCGCTCGAGCACGGGCTCGCGTGACGCATCGCCGTAGAGCGCGTTGCGGCCCTGGGCGCGCAGGGCGCGCGCGGCGGTGGCGTTCATGTCGACGACGACGTGCGGGACGTCGAGGCGGTCGAGCATCTCGGAGACTTTGCGCCCCGCGACGCCGTAGCCCACGAGCACCGCGTGCTCCGAGAGCGGCGACGATGCCGGGGGCTCATCGCTTCCGTTCGCGGACTCCGCGACGGGTGCGGCGTGCCTCGCGCGCGCGAAACGGGCCGCGACGGCCAGCACGAAGGGCATCGCGATCATCGTCGGCACGGCGGCCGCGAGCAGCCGCGCGAGCGCGTCGGCATCGAGGACGCCCCGGCTCGTGGCCTCGAACGCGACGACGAACGAGAACTCGCCGACCGGGGCGATCGTCACGGATGCGAGCAGCGCAGGCCAGAAGGAACGCAGCGTGAGCCAGGCGAGCGGCAACACGATGAGACCCTTGAGCGCGAAGATCCCCACGGTGGTCGCGCCGAGCGCGAGCGGAGTCGCGATCCACTCCGCGGGGCTCGCGAGCATGCCGAGCGACACGAAGAACACGCTGTTGAAGACTTCGCGAAAGGGCGCGATCTCGGCGACGATCTGTTGCGAGTATTCCGAGTCGGAGACGATCACGCCGGCGAGGAAAGCACCCAGCGCCATCGACGCCCCGGCGTGACCGACCGCCAGTGCCGTGCCGAATACCGACACCGCCGTCAACAGCGTGAAGAGCTCGGGCGAGCGAACGCCGATGACGCGCGCCGCGAGCCACGGAAACACGACGCGCGCCGCGAGCCCCGCGAGACCCATGACGAGCACCGCTTCGCCGAGCGTGATCGCGACCCCGGCGAGCCCGTCGGCCCCGCCCGCGAGGAGTGGAATCGCCAGCAGGATCGGCACGACCGCGAGGTCCTGGCCGATGAGCACGCCGAGGGCGAAGCGCCCGTGCGCGGAGTCGGTTTCGCCGCGCTCTTCGAGCAGACGAACGACGAGCGCCGTCGACGAGAGCGCGACGATCGCGCCGACGACGAGCGCGGCGCGCGTGGTCGCGCCGAGCGCGATCGCGACGCCGGTCGCGACCGCCATCGTGGCGCCCACCTGGATCAAGCCGCCGCCGAAGACGATCCGCCGCAGCGCCCAGAGCTCGCGCGTCGAGAAATGGAGCCCGACGCCGAAGAGCAGCAGGACGACGCCCACCTCGGCCAGGAGCGCGATGTCGTCCGCATCGCCCACGAACGCGAGGCCGCCCGGGCCGGCGACGATGCCCGCCACCATGAAGCCCACGATCGTCGGCACGCCGAGACGGCGCGAGACGTAGGCTGCCGCGAGCGCGACGGCCAGGACGACGACGAGTTCGACGAGCGCGGCGTGTGTCATGGTGGGATCCGAAGGAGTCTGGAGCCTATCACGCCGCCATCCCCGGCCGCCGCGCGCCAATTTCGCGCCGCGCGGCGATCGGCGCTAGAGTGCGCGGCGTGATCAACACCTTCGCGTCCTGGAAGCTGGCCGGCGCGGCGACCGCGTTTACGGTCTTTCTCGCCTGCACCGACGGCGAGCCCGCGCTCGCGCCCGGCCGCTGGCGAGCTGCGCTCGAGACGCCGGGCGGCCCCATCCCCGTCATCGTCGAAATCGAAGAAGACGGCGACGGGCTGCGTGCTGCGCTGCTCAATGCCAGCGCTCGCTCGCCCGCGTCGTCGGTGACGCTCGTCGGCCGCTCGCTCACGCTCGAGTTCGCGCACTACGGGGCGCGCATCGAGGCCATCGTGACCGAGGCCGGCAAGCGCCTCGAGGGGACGTGGACCCGCACCTTGCGCGGCCCCGAGCCCGCGCGCCTCGTCTTCCATGCGGTGCACGGCGACGCGCCGCGCTTCGAGCCGGCCGCCGCAACGCCCGCGGACGCCGCGCCCGTGCCCCCGATCGGCGGCCGCTGGGACGTCGACTTCGCCGACGACGACGATCCCGCGATCGGCGTCTTCGAGCAGCACGAAGACGGCACCGTCACGGGCACCTTCCTCACGCCCACCGGCGACAAGCGCCACCTCGAAGGACGCCTCGACGGACGTGAGCTGCGGCTCTCGGGTTTCGACGGCGGCCAAGCCTTGCTCGTTCGCGGGCGGCTTCTCGACGATGGCTCGCTCGCCGGCGAGTTGTGGTCGCGCGACGCCTACCACGACACCTTCACCGCCGTGCGCAACGACGATGCGCGCCTTCCCGATGGCTTCGCGCTCACCGAGTGGATCGATGGCGTGCCGCTCGACCGCGTGCGGTTGCGCGACCTCGACGGACGCGAGCGCACGCTCGCCGATCCCGCCTTCGCGGGCGCGGCGCGCATCGTCGAAGTCATGGGCACGTGGTGCCCGAACTGCGGCGATTCCGCGACGCTGCTCGCGGAACTGCACGAAAGGTACCAGGCGCGCGGACTCTCCGTCGTCGGCGTCGCCTTCGAGTTCAGCGATGATTTCGCGCGCAGCGCCGCGCTCGTCTCGGCCTTCCGCGAGCGCTACGGCGTGCGCTTTCCCGTGCTGATCGGCGGCGTGGCGCAGGGCGATCGAGTCCGCGAGGCCCTGCCTTTCCTCGGCGGCATCCGCGCCTACCCCACGACGATCTTCCTCGACGCCAAAGGCCGTATCACGGCGGTCCACACGGGTTTCGCGGGCCCCGCCACGGGTGAAGCCCACGAAGAACTGCGCGCCGAGTTCGTCGAGCGCATCGAGGCGCTCCTCGCGTCGTCGGGGAAGTGACGGGATTCGCAGAGCGAGCACTTGCGGCGTGCCGACGGTGTTTGGGTGGTGAGCCGTCCGGGACTCGAACCCGGGACCTACGGATTAAAAGTCCGCTGCTCTACCGGCTGAGCTAACGGCCCGCAGCACTATATCGCGTCGCGGGTGAGTGTCGAATCGAATCGAGTCGGCTCAGGACGAGAGCAACGCGCGGGCACGCGCCGCTTGCCCCATCGGGACCCGCACCTCCCAGGATCCGGGCGGGATGCCGTTGAGCCGGGGGCCTGGCTCGGCGATGCGCGCCTCGATACCTTGCTCGGCGAGCGTGCGCACGGCGGCTTCGGCGCGCGAGCGATCGGGGAAGAGCGCGCAGACCAGCATCGACTCTTCGTAGCTCATCGGCCGGCTCCTCCACCGGACGCGAATTCCGCGAGCAAGCCGTGTGGATCGAGGATCGTCTGCTCGCGATCCGGTCCCACCGAGACAAGCGAGATGGGACAGCCCGCGAGTTCCGAGAGTCTCGCGAGATAGGTGCGGGCGCGGGCCGGAAGGTCGGCGATGCGGCGCACGTTTTCGAGGGGCTCGGTCCAGCCGGGCAGATCCTCGTAGACCGGCGTGGCGCGCGAGAGGGCGTCCGGTTCGCAGGGCATGTGCAGGACCCGCTGGCCGTCGAGTTCGTACGCGACGGCGATGCGCACCGGGTCGATGCCCGTGAGGACGTCGAACTTCGTGACCGCGAGGCCGTCGAGGCCGTTGACGCGCACCGCGAAGCGCGCGGCGACGGCGTCGAACCAGCCACAGCGGCGCGGGCGGCCCGTCGTCGTGCCGAACTCGCGGCCCGTCTGGCGCAACTGCTCGCCGAGGGGGCCGGTGTCCTCGGTCGGAAAGGGCCCGGCACCGACGCGAGTCGCGTAGGCCTTGACGACGCCCACGACCGATTCGACCGCGCGCGGCGCGATGCCGAGACTCGCCGGAATGCCCCCGGCAATGGTGCTGGACGAGGTCACGAAGGGATAAGTGCCGTGGTCGACGTCGAGCATCGTGCCCTGCGCGCCTTCGAAGAGAATGCGCTGGCCCGCGTCGAGCGCCTCGTGAAGCTCGCGCGTGACGTCGCCGACGATGGGTTCCAGACGCTTCCACCAAGCTTCGATCTGCCGCTCCGTTTCGACGAGGTCGGGAACTGGCTCGCCCAGCGACGTGCACCAAGCACCGATGCCGGCGTCGAGCGCACGTCCGAGATCGGCGACGACCTGGGCGGGACGCGCGAGATCTCCGAGGCGAATCCCCCAGCGCTGGACCTTGGCCGCGTACGCGGGACCGATGCCCCGCCGCGTCGTGCCGATGGCCGACCCGCCGAGCCGCTGCTCGAGGGCTCCGTCGAGCGCGCGGTGCAACGGCAGGATCACGTGCGCCTTGCTCGAAATGAGCAGCTTGCCCGTGACGTCGACGCCCGCGGCCTTGAGTCCGTCGATCTCTTGCAGGATCCGCTCGGGATCGACGAGCGCCCCGGCCCCGACGAGGCAACGGACGCTCGGATGGAAGATCCCCGATGGAATGTGATGGAGCGCGTGCGAGCGCCCGCCGAAGACGACGGTGTGTCCCGCGTTGGGACCGCCCTGGTAACGCACCACGACCTGGAAGCGGGGGGCGAGGAGATCGACGATCTTCCCCTTGCCTTCATCCCCCCACTGCGCGCCGACAACGGCGAGATTTTGCATCCGCCGACTCTCCTCGACCGACCTTGGCGTGACCGGCCGCGCAGTATACACCGCGCCTTTCGACCGCTCGTCGCGATGGCGGACTTGATGCTCGTCAAACGGGGTCGGTTCTTTCAGACGCAAAAAGCCCTCGTACAAGAGAAATTCATCGAGTTGTCTCATTCCGTAAACTATTGATTATAAAAGACTTCAATAGCCTGGACCGAGTAAGCACTAACTCTGAGTTGCGCACCGGCTTGACGGTCGAGACATTCTTGGTCTAACTTGTTGGTGCTTTAGTCGGGGTAAACGCCTGCGGGCCGCTCACACGCCGATCCGAGGGTTCGACTGAGCCCGGACGACTCGCGAGGGAAGGTACCATGACGTTCGCTGAAATCATTCGCTACCACAGGGAACAACTGGGGCTCAACAAGAAGCAGCTCGCCGAAAAGGTGGGCGTGACGCAGCCCTACATCGTCCAGATCGAGAACGACGGGAAGATCCCCGGCGACGGCGTCGTGTTGCGTCTCGCCGACGCGCTCGGTCTCGATCGTCGCGAGCTACTCTTCGCGGCGTATCGGGCGCGTGCCTCGGACGACACCCGTCACTACTTCCATTCGATCTTCGACGATCTCACTCCCACCGAAGAGTTCTCGCAGCCCTTCATCGAGACGCGCAAGGACCACTTCGAGTCCCCGGACTTCAGCCTGCAGCACTTGAGCACGGCTCCGGACGGCGTGTTTCAGGTCGCCGTGCTGCGCGCGAAAAATCCCGAGGCTCAGTTCTCGACGCACGCGCACTCGGTCCCGCAGGTCTACATCGCGGTGCAAGGGCGCTTCGAGGTGACGATCAACGGCAAGAAGAACCTCATCGGTGGCCCCGAGGGTCTGCTCTCCGTCGTCATCCCGGCGAACGCCAGCCACAGCGTGCGCTCGCTCGAAGAAGGCCGCTGCCTGACCGTGACGCTCGGCCAAGTGGTGCGCGCGATTCCGCACAGCGCCGCGAGCTGAACGACCGCCGCCCGCCCAATGCCTTCTCCGCCTTGCGTGAAGGCGGATCCTTCCGCGCGCCCGGATCGGCTGAAATCGAAGAGGGCAGGCCTTTAGGCCCGCCCTCCTCGAACTGAAATAGATTTGGGCGGGCCTTTAGGCCCGCCCAAATCAGACATCGGGGGTTGCTGAGCGAGCGGGAGAGCCCGATCCGCAAGCTGTCTCAGGCCCATCCCGAGGCCTGCGGTCTCCCGCTCGCCGTGCTCCCTGTAGAAAGCAAAGCGCGAGCCAAGTTCGGGGGCCCTGGCGGCTTTTTTAAGTCCTTTTTTATCAGCCACTTACAATCGTGAAACAAGTTCTGTCCGCGGAAACCGTCAAAAAGGGTAAGCCCGGACGACGATTCCGTAATCGGGGGCTGGTCTTCGCGGTCGAAAGTGACTGATAAAAGGCGAACGGCCCGGGAGCCGAGGCGCCCGAGCCGTTCGAGTCGAAACCGAGAGCGAGCGGAGCGGCAGATCAGGAGCAGCCGGACGTCGCGCCGCAGTTCGTGCAGGCGTAGCAGGCGCCGCTGCGGACCATGATCATTCCGCACACATGGCAGGGCGGCGCGTCGCTCGAGAGCGCCTGAACGCGCTTTTCGCGCGACTCGACCGCGGGCAGCGGCTCGTCACCGATCGGCGAGAGCGGGGCCTCCGCACCCGCGTCGAGTCCCGACGACGAGGCCCCGTTCGCGCTGAGCGCGGCGGCTTCCTCGGCGAGGAACTTGATCGCGAGCCAGCGGAAGATGTAGTCGACGATCGACTTCGCGATGGGGATCTCGCGATTGTTCGTGTAGCCCGCGGGCTCGAAGCGCACGTGCGCGAACTTCTGCACGAGCACGCGCAGCGGTACGCCGTACTGCAGGGTCAGGGAGATCGCCGTCGCGAACGAGTCCATCAGGCCCGAGACAACGGAGCCCTGCTTGGCCATCGTGACGAAGATCTCGCCCGGCTGTCCCGTGTCGGGGTAGAGACCCACCGTGATGTAGCCCTCGTGGCCCGCGACCGAGAACTTGTGCGTGAGCGCCTGGCGCTCGTCGGGAAGGCGGCGGCGCAAGGGACGCGCGGCGAGGATCGGTTCGGGCGACGTGCCTTCTTCGGTCTTGGTCTTCTTGCCCGTCGAGAGCGGCTGCGTGCGCTTGCAACCGTCGCGGTAGAGCGCAACGGCCTTCAGCCCCTGCCGCCACGCTTCGATGTAGGCCTTCTCGACATCCTCGATCGTCGCGTCTTCGGGCAGGTTGACCGTCTTGCTGATCGCGCCCGAAAGGAAGGGCTGCGTCGCGGCCATCATCTTGAGATGACCCATCCAGTGAATGGAGCGCGTGCCGGTCGCCGCGCGGAAGGCGCAGTCGAAGACCGGCAGGTGCTCGTCGCGAAGGTGCGGAGCGCCTTCGATCGTTTCGTTGGCGTCGATGTAGTCGACGATCTCTTGGATCTGCTCGCGGTCATAACCGAGCCGGCGCAGGGCCATCGGCACCGTGTTGTTGACGATCTTGATCACGCCGCCGCCGACGAGCTTCTTGTACTTGACGAGAGCGATGTCGGGCTCGATGCCGGTCGTGTCGCAATCCATCATGAACGCGATCGTGCCCGTCGGCGCGAGCACCGTGACCTGCGAATTGCGGAAGCCATGATCACGGCCGATCTCTTCGGCGCGGCGCCACGCCTGCCGCGCAGCCGCGAGCAGCTCGGGCTGCACGAGATCCTCGGGGAGCGCCTCGGCATGCATCCGGTGCCGCACGATGACGCCGAGCATCGGCTCGCGATTTTCGGGATAGCCCGCGAAGGGGCCGCCGTGATCGCGCGAGAACTCGGCCGACGCCGCGTACGCTTCGCCGCACATGAGCGCGGTGAGCGCGCCCGCCTGCGCGCGGCCGGCCTCGGAGTCGTAGGGAACGCCCTGGCCCATGAGCAGCGCGCCGAGATTGGCGTAGCCGAGGCCGAGCGGACGGAAGCGGAACGAGTTCTCCATGATCAGCGGCGTGGGATAGCTCGCGTTGTCGACGAGGATCTCCTGGGCGAGGAGCGTGATGCGCACCGCGTGGCGGAAGCCTTCGACGTCGAAGCGGCCGTCGGGCTGCAGGAACTTCAGCAGGTTGAGCGACGCGAGATTGCACGCCGTGTCGTCGAGGAACATGTACTCGGAGCAAGGATTCGACGCGTTGATGCGCGCGGTCGTCTTGCACGTGTGCCAGGTGTTGATCGTCGTGTCGAACTGCAGCCCGGGATCGCCGCACTCCCAGGCCGCGCGCGCCATGCGGCGCATCACGTCGCGCGCGGGCATCGCTTCCATCGGCTCGCCGGAGGTGACCGCGCGGGTGTGCCACTCGCGATCCTCGACGACGGCGCGCATGAACTCGTCCGTGACGCGCACGGAGTGATTGGCGTTCTGGAAGAACACCGAGTCGTAGGCGCCGCCCGGCGCGTTGAACGCAGGATCGTAGCCGGCGTCGATGAGCGCGTGAGCCTTGCGCTCTTCGGACGCCTTGCACTCGATGAATTCGACGATGTCGGGGTGATCGACGTTGAGGATCACCATCTTGGCGGCGCGGCGCGTCTTGCCGCCCGACTTGATCACGCCCGCGAAGGCGTCGTAGCCGCGCATGAACGACACCGGGCCCGAAGCCGTGCCGCCGCCCGAGAGCAGTTCTTTCGACGAACGCAGCGTCGACAGATTGCTGCCCGTGCCGGATCCGAACTTGAAGAGCATGCCCTCGGTCTTCGCGAGATCGAGGATCGACGCCATGGAATCCTTGACGCTATTGATGAAACACGCCGACACCTGCGGGTGCGGCTCGACGCCGCAGTTGAACCACACCGGCGAATTGAAAGCCATCCGCTGCTGGACCAGCAGTGCCGTGAGTTCCGAACGGAACGTCTCGCGGTCTTCCTCGGTCGCGAAATAGCCGCCCTCGTGGCCCCAGCGCGCGATCGTGTCGGCGACGCGGCCGATGAGCTGACGGACCGACCACTCGCGTTCACTCGTCCCGGGCTGCCCGCGGAAGTACTTCTGCGCGACGATGTTGGTCGCCGTCTGCGACCACATGCGCGGTACTTCGACATCGCGTTGCTCGAAGACGGCGTCGCCGCGCTCGCTCGTGATGCCCGCGGTGCGCCGCTCCCATTCCACGCCGTCGAAGGGTTGTTCGCCCGGCTTCGTGAAAAAGCGGGGAATCTTGAGCCCGCTCGCTTCGCCGAAGCCTCCTCTGTTCTTGGGCGCCTTCGCGGGGGCAGAGGCGCGCTCCTTCGCAGAGCGCGACGTGGTCGGCTCGGAGCCGCCGGGGGTGGGAGTGCTCTCCTGGACTGACATCTCGGCTCTTTCCTCCTCGCCTCTCCAGGCGTCGACAACACAAATCCCGGCTGGGCGGTGGGCGCCCAGTGCCTCCCGGATTGCCTTTTCGCGTGTGCCGCAAGACCGACTCGAACAGTCAGCTCTCGATCTGCTCCGTCCGGCCGATCTCGATCCCCTCGCCTCGCTCTTCCTCTGCGCTTCGTACTTCTGCACCGATTCGTCGTGGCCGGGCCTTCGCGCCGCGCGGACGCGGTCACGAAGAGAAGCCCTGGACGTTTCGGGCAGAAACGTCCGCGAACGAATCCGGAGGCGACCGTCGGCGAAGGTAAACGAGGTTGCCGCGCGAAGTCAACACAAGATATGGGGGTTTTTTCAAACCAGGGCCCAATATCTTCCCAGCATGGCACTTAGCCAGGGGAGGTATTTCGAAATCCACGATCCATGCACAGCGTGCACAGCGATCTGTGCATGAAAAGGCTGGCGGACCCGTCGAAGCCGTCCGCTTCGACCTCGCGCGAGAGATGATTTCGGGAACGCCCGACGAAGTGGACAAGGCCAGGCGGTCATGCTACAAACCGGCCGCTCTTTCGGGGGTTTCGGCGCGCTGCCGCACCGGGTTGTTCAGGATGCCCCTTGAGCGAAGAGCACCGTCGCGAGGGCCCGTGAACCGCGATCCGGAACGCCGGATCTCGACCCAGGAACTTCGTTCGACAGGTTGACGGCGCAGGTCGCCGCAGGTGCCGCCGACGCGCACCTGGCCGTGAGCCGCGCACGAGCGCCGCCACCGAGCGACGCCATGAGAGCAGAGGGGCGTTAACTCAGCGGTAGAGTGCCATCTTCACACGGTGGAAGTCGTAGGTTCAAATCCTACACGCCCCACCATTCGTCTCGAGGGCCGCTAGCTCAGATGGGAGAGCGCCGCGTTCGCAACGCGGAGGTCGTGGGTTCGAATCCCATGCGGTCCACCACTTCTTTGTCACGCCTTTCCCGGATTTCACCTCCAACCGAGCATCCGGGCTTGCCGCGAGGCGTCACGGCCGTCGGCGAGAATCTCTCTCGGTCTTGATCGGCCACCGTGAACACTAACTGTCAGTATGTCCGGCTGAGGTGACGCGAAACGTCACGAATTCGGTCGCGCCACTCCGGCAGACCGCGCCAAAGAGGCGCGATGACTCGTCCGTGAAAGTGGACGAAATCCGTGGAAAAGCCCTGCTTTTAAGGGGTTTCCCCAAAAGCCGCCGCCGCCGTGCCAATTGGCACCCTGCTTGCAAAGGGGAGAGTCCGAATGGCTCCTTTTCCTCTACCGACTCGGCCCTCCTGGTGAGGGCCTTTTTTTTGGCCTGACGGCGTCTCCGCCGCTTCGCGGCACTGCCCGCAAAGGTTCGGCACGGTTCGTGCTCTAGACCTGGTCAGGAATGGCTTCTTTCCCGCTCGACACCGCGGCCCTCTTTCGAGGGCCTTTCTTTTTGTCCGCGCCGGGCGACGCCGGTCCCGCCGAGACCGCCCACCCACCGTCGCTTTCGAGAGACGTCCCGGCCACCTCGTGCCACGGACGACTCGAGCCGGAGCCCCCGGGCGCAGCGTCGCAACTGTTGCAGCCGACGAAACAACGTTGCGCTTTGCAACACCTCGCGGCATAAGGATTCGCGATGCGTGCCCCCACTCTGGTCGCGGAGCGCTACGAGGTGCTCGAACGCCTGGGGGCGGGCGCGTCCGCCGAGGTGTACCGCGTTCGCGACCGGACCGATGGCGCCGAGCGCGCCCTCAAACTGCTCGTGCCACGCGAAGGACTCGATCCGGGCCCCCTCGCCAGCGCCCTGCGGCGCGAGTTCCGGACGCTGCTCGGCCTTCGCCACCGGCACATCGTGCGTGTCCACGATTTCGGCGCGTGGCGGCCCGATCCCGAGAGCGCCCCGCTGCCGTGGTTCACGATGGACGTGATCGCCGGCGCTCCGATCGATGCCGCGCTCGGGGCGCCGGGCGATTGGCCGGCGCTGGCGCGCGCGGCCGATGCGATCCTCGACGCGCTCTCCGCCCTTCACGCCGCGGGTCTCGTCCATGGCGACGTCACCGCCGCGAACGTCCTCGTGGCCGGGTCGCCATCGCTCGACCCACCCCGGCTCTGGCTGATGGACCTCGGCCTCGTCGCGCAGATGCGCCGCTCCGACCCGGGCATCGTGCGCGGGACGCCCGCCACGCTGGCGCCCGAGACGCTCCGCGGCGGCGAGATCGACGGCCGCGCCGACCTCTACTCGCTCGGCTGCGTGCTCTATCGCCTCGCCACGGGCCAGGATCCCTTCACGGCCGGCGATCCGTGGGCCGTACTGCGCGCACACCTGCAAACGCCGCCGACGCCGCCTTCGCACCTCAATCCCGAGATTCCGCGCGGACTCGAGTCGATCATCCTGCACCTGCTCGCCAAGGAACCCGCCGACCGCCCCGCGTCGGCGGACTCCGTGCGCGCGTCGCTCGCGGCGTTCCTCGGCCTCCCGCCACGCGCCGTGCCTCGCGCGCTCCCGCGCGCGCTCGCGCCCATCTACGCGGGCCGCGATCGCGAGAGTGCGCTCTTCGAAGAAGCGCGGGCGCGCCTCGCTCACGACGAAGGTGGTGTGCTCATCGTCGCCGGTCCACCCGGCATCGGGCGCTCGCGCACGCTCGACGAGATGCGCCTCCAGGCGCGGCTCGCGGGACACCGCGCGGTCCTGCTGCGCGCGCTGCTCTGCGAGCGCCGGCCGATGGGCGCGCTCGACGCGCTCCTCGCCGCGCTCGACGGCGTGCCGCCGCGCAACGTCTCCACGGGATCGCCGCCGCACGCGGCGCTGGACGCCGCGCTCGCCCGGGAGCCCACGGTGCTGCTCGTCGACGACGCCGACCGGCTCGACGCCGCGTCCGCGGAGGCGCTGCGTCACGTGGCCGAGCGAGTCGCGCAAGGAGACGCGCCGGCGCTCGTCGTCCTCGCGATCACCGAGAGCGACGGCGTCGCCACCTCGCTCGCCGACGCGCTGCTCGCGCTGGGTCGCGCGCGCCTCGTGCGCCTGCGCGCTCTCGACCACGCGGCTGTCGCGCGCATC
>CAZPJJ010000071.1:0-13399 GCA_964586535.1 uncultured Acidobacteriota bacterium
GCTCGACCGCCGAGATGTTCGGCGAGGTCTACGGCGCGGTGTCGCAGATTCCGGGCGTGCGCGTCTTCCCGCGCCTCGATCCGCCGCTGCCGACGCCGGGCCAGTACGATGTCGAGCTCGTGCTGCAGAGCGACAAGCCGCTCGAGCAGATGCTCGAGACGGTGCAGGCCGTCGTCGGCGCGGGCTGGCAGAGCGGCAAGTTCCTCTACGTGGACACCGATCTGAAGATCGACCGTCCCGAGGCCCGCGTCGTCATCGATCGCGAGCAGGTGGCCGATCTCGGACTCGATCTCGCGAGCGTCGGCCGCGAGTTGGGAACGCTCCTGGGCGGCGGCTACGTCAATCGCTTCAACTTCTACGACCGCAGTTACAAGGTCATCCCCCAGATCGGCGACGAAGACCGCGCGACGGTCGGGCCGCTCCTCGACCTCAAGATCCGCACGCCGGACGGCGACCTCGTGCCCGTGTCGACCTTCACGCGCATCGAGTCGATCACCGCGCCGCGCACGCTCAATCGCTTCCAGCAGCGCAACGCCGTGCGCGTCTTCGGCGGCGTGCAGCCCGGTGTCACGAAGGAAGAGGGCTTGCGCGTGCTCGAAGCGGCGGCGGCTTCGATCGGCGACCCGAGCATGCTCGTCGACTACGCCGGCGAGTCGCGGCAGATCCGACGCGAGGGCTCGGCGCTCACCGTGACGCTCGGCTTCGCGCTCGTCCTGATCTACCTCGTGCTCGCCGCGCAGTTCCGCAGCTTCCGCGATCCTCTGATCGTGCTGCTCGGCTCGGTGCCGCTCGCGATCTCGGGCGCGCTCGCGTTCTCGTTCGCCGAGCTGACGACGATCAACATCTACTCGCAGGTCGGGTTGATCACACTCGTCGGGCTCGTCGCCAAGAACGGCATCCTCATCGTCGAGTTCGCCAACACGCTGCGCGAGCGCGGGCTCTCGAAGCTCGATGCGCTGCGCGAGGCCTCGGCCACGCGGCTGCGGCCTGTGCTGATGACCTCCGCGGCGACGATCTTCGGCCACCTACCGCTCGTCTTCGTCAGCGGCCCCGGCGCCGAGGCGCGCAACAGCATCGGCATCATCTTGGTCGCCGGTATGGCGGTGGGAACGCTCTTCACGCTCTTCGTGGTCCCCGTGTTCTACGCGCTCATCGCCGCGGAACGGACGGGCGAAACGGAAGACGCGGTCGAGTCCGGCGGCGGTCGACGCTTGCCGCTGCCCGCGGGCGCCGTGTCGATCCTGATCGTGAGCCTCGTGTTCACGCTCGGGTGCGCGGTCGGTCCTGCCTATCACCGACCCGCCGTCGACGTGCCGGTGGCGCATCGCGGCGCGCCCGTGACGGTGGGCGAAGCCGCGTCGCTTGCCGACAGGCCGTGGTGGGAGCTTCTCGAGGACGAGACCCTCGTCGCGCTCATCGAGGAAGCTCTCGAGCGCAACACGGATCTCCGCGTCGCCGTTGCGCGCATCGAAGAAGCCCGTGCCCAGGCCGGCATCGCGCGCGCGGCGCGCTATCCGGCCCTCGAAGCGAGTGCGGGCTGGTCGCGCTCGCGCATTTACTTCTTCGGCTCGCCCTTCACCGAAACGGCGGGCCTCTACGACGTGAACCTCGGCCTCTCGTGGGAGATCGATCTCTGGGGCCGCGTGCGCAGCCTCGAGGACGCGGCGCTCGCGCGCTATCTCGCCACGGAGGAAGCGCGACGCGGCGTCGTGGTCTCGCTCGTCGCCGAGGTGGCCACGTCGTACTTCCAGCTGCTCGCGCTCGACCGCGAGCTGGAAATCGCCCTGAGCACCGCGGATTCGTTCCGCGAGACGAAGGCCGTCTTCGAAGGACGGCTCGATGCGGGCACGGCCTCGGCGCTCGAGACGGCGAGCGCGACGGCCGATCTCGCGACGACCGAATCCGCGATCCCCGACCTGCGCCGCCGCGTCGTCGCGCTGGAGAACGCGCTCTCGGTTCTCCTGGGGAGAACTCCGGGCGAGATCCCGCGCGGGCGCGATCTCGACGCCCAGCCGCTTCCGCCTCGGGTGCCCGCGGGGCTCCCCTCGGCCCTGCTCTTGCGCCGCCCCGATCTGAGGGAGGCCGAACAACGCCTCATCGCCGCCAATGCCGACGTGGGCGTCGCCATAGCCGAGACGCTGCCGACGCTTCGACTGACGGGGGCGTTCGGCGGTCTCGCGCCGGAGGTCTCCGGGCTCTTCGACGAAGGCAAGTCGTGGTCGCTCGGCGGCGGTCTGCTGGCGCCCGTCGTGCAGGGCCAGCGCCTCGCGCGCCAGAAGGAAGCCGCGCGGGCGCGCTGGGAGCAGGAGAAAGCGCACTACGAGCAGAGCGTGCTGCGCGCGTTCGCCGAAGTCTCCACGGCGCTCGTGGCGTACGAGCAACTCGAGGCTGTCGAGGCCAAGCAGCGCGAGGCGGTGGTCTCGTACCGGGAGGCGGTCGAGATGGCGAACACGCGCTACCTCACCGGGCTTTCGGGTTACCTCGAAGTGCTCCAGGCGCAGCGGCAGCTCTTTCCCGCGGAGAACCAGCTCGCGCGCACGCGTTTCGAGAGGCTCGCCGCGCTCGTCGATCTCTACCGCTCTCTCGGCGGCGGTTGGGTAGACTGACGACGCGCGGCACGGCGTTTCGGGAAGGTCCATCCGACCGGGCCGCGGCCGTTCGCGCGCGGAGGTCTCCCGTGATCGCTCGTCACGTGCTCGGCGTCCTTCTCTTGCTCCTCTTCGCGTGCGTGGTATCCGGGCCGGTCGCAAGTGCCGAGAACGTCGAATCCGCCGTTCTCGCCGACTTGACGTCCGTGGCCCTCGCGGCCGGCCGCGGCGAGGGGGCGGAAGCGGCGCGATCGTTGCTCGCGTTCGCGGCCCGGGAAGTGCGTGCGATGGACCTCGATGTCCGCGATGCGGCGCCTGCGGATTCGAGTGACGAGCCCGTGGTGTTGCTCGTCAGCGTGCATCCCGTGGCCGGCGACTCCGCCTCATGCATCGTCGCGCTCGCGCTCGAAGAGCCGGTCGTCCTCGCGCGCGGGTCACGAGCGGGCGTGCGCGGCGTGACGTGGCAACGCGTCCGCGCGTGCGACACGACGGCGGGATCGCAAGTGCTCGGTGCGCGCGCGGCGCTGCAGGTGCTGCTCGACGAGTTCGCGAACGATCTCGCGGCGGCGTCGGCGCTGCGTCCGGTCGAGCCGGCCGCGCCCGCGCCGGCACCTGCACCTGCACCCGTGCCCGCCACGGCCCCGTCGCCGCTCGAGAGCGTGCGCGCGGTCTTCATCGGCGATTTCGGTTCGGGACGCGACGCCGACCGCTTCCGCGAGGAACTCGCGGACGAACTCCAGCGCGCCGGATTCAAGCTCGCCCAAGACGCCGCGAGTGCCGATGGTGCGCTGTCGGGATCGGTGATCGTCGAGACGGTGGTCCACGGCTCCAGCTCGTGGGACTCGGGCGGTGGCTTCGGCAACGCACCGCGCACGATGAAGGCCAGCGCGACCGTGAAACTGGTCGGACGCGATGGTGCCGAACTGTGGGCGGGCACCTTCGAGCCCGCGATGATGGAGAACCCGCTGCGCGGTCCGGTCAAGTCCCGAGCCCGTGAGGCGGCGCGCTCGCTCGCCTTGGCCTGCCGGATCTCGAGCCCGTGAAGTCGGCCATCGTAAGAGGTGTTCTTCCCCGGCCAAGGAAATCGTGAGCGAAAGCTCCGCCGCGTTCGTCTCTCGCCATGGGGGCGCGCGGAAGGAGCCGAGCATGAGCG
The DNA here is from genome assembly GCA_964586535.1 of uncultured Acidobacteriota bacterium. Classification (GTDB taxonomy): domain Bacteria; phylum Acidobacteriota; class Polarisedimenticolia; order J045; family J045; genus CAZPJJ01. The sequence goes on from CAZPJJ010000071.1 coordinate 3,742, forward strand.
CGACGAGCGATCCGACCTACCTTCGCCTCTATCAGGAGTTCGCGGCGGCGATCCGCGCCTACGAGCGCGCGGTCGCCGAACGCCGCAAAACCAGGGACATGCTCGCCGTGCGCCGGTCGCCCGTGCTCTTGGCGTTGCAGGTCCTCGAGCGGCGGCCCGTGGGCATGGCCGTCGATGCCGCACTCCGGGCGCACGCGGCGGCGCATCGCGCGGCGCCGGCTCAGACGAACGTGGGTCCGGGGCAGGCGGTCCATAGCGTCTATCTCGGGCCCTTGCTCGGCTGGTACCGGCTCAGGGGCGCTTCGCTTCCGGGCGAGCCCGCGCTGCCCGAAAGCCCCGAGCGAAGCAGGCTCTACGACCAGCTCTCGCTCGAGCTCTACTGGAGCGCGAAACGCCGCTACGAGGAGGCGCGGGCCGCGTTCTTCGCCCACGTCGGCAGAACGAACATCGCGACGTTCCGCGAGCGCGCCATCGGAGCGCTCGGCAATGCGGCGCACGCACAGTTGCTCGGTGCCGACGAGTTCTCCGAGGGAGTTCTCGAAGAGGCGCGCCGCCACATCGAGATGGCCTGCCAGAGCGCATGGCGGATCTACGAGCAGGCGCCGCGGCCGAAGAGCGCCGCGGTGAAGATTCTCCTGCTCGAGAACGTGGCCGACTCCCAGTTCGTCGGCCTGGATTCCGCGACGACGCAGACGATGACGGCCGAGGTCAACCGGTTGCTCAACGCCGGCGAGTTGACGCGCGGCGGCCGCTGAACGAGGGCGTCAGGGCGGATCGCACGCGTCTCCCGCACCGTCGCCGTCGGCGTCCGCCTGATCAGGATTGAACGCGGCGGGGCAGTTGTCGCAGACGTCGCCCAGGCGGTCCGCGTCGGTGTCTTCCTGCAGGGGGTTCGAGTCGCGCGGGCAGTTATCGTAGAGCGTGTCGCCGATGCCGTCCTGATCGACGTCGTCGTCGCAGGGCGCGTAGACGTAGCGCTCGTTGCCGAGGGAATCGCGTCCCCAGCTCCCATAGCCGCACGAGGAAATCGCGCGCACCAGATAGAACCTCGCGGTCCCTGGCGCGGGGATCTCGGCATCGACGATCGACTGACCCGGATAGTCCGTCGTCGGCAGGCACGTCGCCCACGAGAACCAAACGTCGTCCGCGCGGGCGACTTCGTAGCGCAGTGGCATCTCGATGCCGGGTTCGAGCGGTTCGTCCCAGGTCAGTGTCGTCTCGTCGGCTTCGAAACGGACGCCGACGACCTCCGAGGGTCCGGACCATACGAGCGGGTCGGCGTCGTCGCAGTCGGGACCGCCCGGTGCGCCTTCGCAGGGCGAGCGCCCGTCGCCGTCCGCGTCGATGTCGTCGACGAGTCCGTTGCAGTCGTCGTCGAGCCCGTCGCAGACCTCCGTAGCGGCGGGCGAGATGCCGTAGTGGTCGTCGTCGCAGTCGCCGTCGCACTCGCTGTAGCCATCCCAGTCGTCGTCCTCGTGCAAGGCGAGAATCGCCGCCCGCAGATCGGGCCGCGGTCCGATCTCGCCGGGGATCGAATAGTCCTGAGGCGATCCGGTCCACGCCAGATGCCGGCGCATGACCTGCGGTGTGAGCGGGGTTCCGCTGCAGGCGAGCGCGGCTCCCTGCAGCGCCGTCGCGGCGCCCGCGACCATCGCCGATGCGGACGACGTGCCGCTGAAAACCGCCGTGTAGAACTGATTCGGATCGCCGTCGCCGTCGAACGCGTCTCCGTAGCCCGTGGTGACGACGTCGTCGCCCCAGCCCTGCACGTCGAGGCGGGAGCCGTAGTTCGAGAAGTCGAGGCGTGAGCGATCGGGCTGCGTACCGTACTCGGGCGGCGCGCCGGCGCCGACGAAGATCGCTCCCGAGTCGTGGACGGAGCGGTCGAACATGCCGTCGTAGAGCGGATCATCGAGCCAGACGCCGCCATTGCCCGCGGCCTCGACGACGATGATCCCCGCCGCGACCGCGATCGAGATCGCGTCGAATTCGGCGACATCCCACTCGCAGGCGACGAACTCGCCCTGCGGGCCGTAGGTCTGGGCTTCGAGGAGCAGGATGTCGCCCGCGTCGAGATGATCCATCGCACAGTCGATGGCCCGCGCGACGCTGTAGGACATGTCCACGGGCTGGTCGGTGATGAAAAGGGGCGCCGCTTCGTACGCGATGCCGGTGACGCCGTAGCCGTTCGCACCCGCGACGAGCAGGCCCATCGACGCGGTGCCGTGTTCGATGTGCTCGGTGCCCGGCGTGTAGCAGCGCGACGCGCCGATCGTGCTCTCGAGATCCTCGTGCGTCTCGCGCCACGAGTACTCGATGTCGGCGACCGTCACGCCCGCGCCGCGGCCACCGGGCTGAGTCCACGCGTAGACCGCGTCGATTCCCTCGGGCGCGGAGACGAGATGACCCTGGTCGGGCTCGCCATCGGGAGTCGTGGGCGGAATGTCCGTGGGAGGCGGCGGTCGGAGGGGAGCCGGGTACGCGGCGCGCACGGCGGGCACCGCGAGCAGCGCCTGGCGCAGCGCCTCGCGCCGCTCGGGGTCGACGACGATCTCTACGTAGCCATTGAGATCGGGAAGTCGTCGCCGCGCCGCGCGCTCGGCGGCCTCGCGGGTGGCTTCGATCGCGCGTTCGTCGCGCGCGAAGAGCGGGGCGACGGCGACGGGGCCCTGATCGCGGAGCGCGCGATCGACCGCCGCGAGGTCCGCGCCGGCGAGCGAGACGAGGCGATCGTCCCGGACGCGCACTCGCGCAGCGTCGGCGAATTTCACGACGAGACGATCGGCCGCGCTCGCCGTCGTCGCGGAGAGCGCGAGCATGGCGAGGCAAGCGACGAAGACGGCCGAGCGAGATCGACGCGGTGACGCCATGACCCCTCCCCATCCTGTGGGCGACGCGCGCGAGGCGGCGCTGCTTGTCGCGGGGCTTCCCTGTGAGTGACGAACGCGGATGCGCTTTCGACTCAGGGCTCGTGGCGGGTTCTGTCCCGCGCTTTCGTAGCTCTCTCCGAAGAACGATCCGCCCGCCCTCCTCGGGAGATATCGGGGCGGCGCCTTCGAGGAGAGAACCGCCATGACTTCGACCAGCGTCGTTTCCAGTGTTTCGGAGCAGACCTTCGCCTTGCCCGCGCCTTCGAGCGACGGGACGCCCGGAGCCGCCGCCCTCGCCGCGCTCGGCGAGAAACTCTCCGCGCTCGCGAGCCGGATGCCGGGCGCCGTGAACGCAGCCGTGCTCGCCGAGGAATTGCGGACGTTGCCGCTGCCCCTCCTGCGAACCCTTCCTCTCGCCGTCGGAGTCGCCGAGGTGCTTCCCCAGGTCGTCTGGGAGGGCGGTGACGTCGAGATCGTCGTCATCGGCTGGCGTCCCGGCGTCCCGACCAAGGTGCACGATCACGGCACGGCGGTCGGAGCTTTCCGTGTCGTCTCGGGCGCGTTGCTCGAGGACGTCTTCGAGCCGGGCACCTTGCGCTCCCGCCGGCAGTGCTGGCGCGCGGGAGAAGTCGGCGTCGTGCCGCAGGGCGCCGTGCACCGCGTGCAATGCCCGGCGGGGGCGCCCGTGTCGGCCGTGAGCGTTCACGTCTACGTCCGCTCGCGCGGCGGGGAGGGGAGAGCGGCGCGGTAGCGGGGAGGCGTGCGATCATCCGGCCACCGCGAGGAGGCCCGATGAGCGAACTCGTCCTGACGATCGGCAACCGCAATTACTCGTCCTGGTCGCTGCGCGCGTGGCTGGCACTCGAGCAGACGGGTCAGCCCTTTCGCGAGGAGATCGTCTGGTTCGACGAGGACGAGACGCGCAAGCGCCGCCTCGAGCTCTCTCCAACCGGCCGCGTGCCCGTCTTGCGGCACGGCGAGCTGGTGATCTGGGACAGCCTCGCGATCGGCGAGTACCTGGCCGAGACCTTCCCCGCGGCGGGGCTCTGGCCAGCGTCGAGGCCGGCGCGCGCCCGCGCTCGCTCGCTCTGCGCCGAGATGCACGCGGGCTTCCAGGCACTGCGCTCGGCGCTGCCGATGAACTGCCGCGCTCGCAAGGCGTTCCGCGACCGCGGTGCCGCCGCGGCGGCCGACATCGCGCGCGTCGTCGATGCGTGGACCAGCGCGCGGCGCGAGTTCGGCGGGGGCGGGCCGTTCCTCTTCGGCACGCGTTCGCTCGCCGACGCCTTCTTCGCGCCGGTCGTCAGCCGCTTCGTGACCTACGCCGTGCCTCTCGATGGCGAGGCCGCGGCGTACGCCGAGACCGTTCTCGCGATGCCGGCCATGAAGGACTGGATGGGCAAGGCCTCCAGCGAAGGACACGCCGAGCCCGCCTACGACGCTCTCGACTAGCCATCCGCGCTCACCCGAGGGCTCCATGGAACTCGTGCTCTACGGCATCGCGATCCTGCTCTATCTGGTGGGGCTGATCGGTATCGTCGCCCCTGGGATCCCGGGCGGCGTGCTGCTCGCAATCGCCGTGGTGGTCGCGGCCTGGGCCGAGAACTTCACGCGCATCGGCATGCCGTCGATCGTCTTCGCGATCGGCGCCGCGGTGGTGATATCCGCGCTCGACTACGCCGCGGCGCTCCTCGGCGCGAAGCTCGGCGGGGGTACCCGCTGGGGCCTGCTGGGAGCGAGCCTCGGTCTGCTCGTCGGCTTCTTTCTCGGGCCGCTCGGGATTGTCCTCGGCCCCGTCGCGGGCGCCGCGATCTTCGAGTACTGGAAGGACCCCAACGCCCGCAAAGCGCTCAAGGCGGGGGCGGGGGTCGCGGTCGGATTCTTTGTCGGGACGGCGCTCAAACTCGCGCTCGCGTTCGTCCTGCTGGGCTTCGTGCTCGTCGATTGGCTGCGCTGACGGGGCGGGTCGATTCAGCGAACGGTAGTGTTTCGCTTTCGTAACAATGGGGGCGCGGCGTGACCTTTCGCGAACACCGACGGATCTAGTCGGCTAGAGTCTAAGTTCAAGATTTAAAAAGCGATATTCCTCGATCCGGAGGTGCTGCCGACCTCGGCGTGAAACTTGCAGTTAGTCGCCCGACTTGCGCGCATTTCTACTCACATCCGCCAAAGGTGGGCGACCATGCTGAAGACCTCCTACTACACGGATCCCGTGGACACAGTCGATCTGCCGCGCCGATTCCTCGACGCCTTCGCCGCCGTCCTCGAGCATTCCAACTACGGCCCCGCGCTCGACGCCGCCAACCGGCTGCTCGCGCGGTGCGGCCGTTGCTCGGTGACGTGCCCGATCTATCAGGCCGCGGAACTCGAACGCGATAATCCCTGCCACCGCTCCGAACTGCTCCTCGCGGTCTACCGGCGCTACTTCACGCCGAAGGGCGCGGTGCTGGGCGCGTTCGGCGGCGGCTTCGAGCTGACGACCGAGCACATCAGCAAGATCGCCGAGGAGTACTACCGCTGCACGGCGTGCAAGCGGTGCCGCATGGACTGCCCGATGGGCATCGACCACGCGATGATCACGCACCTCGGCCGCTCGATCCTCTCCGAGGTGGGCATCGTGCCCAAGGCGCTCCGCGCCGCCGTACGCGCGCAGCTCGACGGGGACGCGCACAACACGTCGGCGATTCCCGCGCCGGCGATGATGGACACCTGCGAGTTCCTCGCCGACGAGTGTGCCGAGGATCGCGGGATCAAGATCGAGTTCCCCTTCGACAAGCAGGGCGCCGAGTACATCTTCTTCCCGGCCGTCAGCGACTTCCTGCTCGAGCCCGACACGCTCATGGGCAACGCGGCGGTCTTCGGCGCGGGCAACGTCTCTTGGACGATCGGCACGAAGTACTTCGACGGCATCAACTACGGCCTCTTCTACTCCGACCGCCATCACGAGAACATCATCAACATGGAATTCGCCGAGATGGAGCGTCTCGGCGTGAAGAAGATCATGATCGGCGAGTGCGGGCACGCCTCGCGCGCCGCGAAGCACTTCGTCGAGTCGTTCTGGGTCGGCCGCGGCAAATCCGCCCCCGAAGTCGCCAACTGCGTCGACGTCGCCTACAAGATGTTCAAGAAAGGCGACATCCAACTGCGCCAGAGCGTCATCGAAGGCCGCATCACCTACCACGACCCCTGCAACATCTCGCGCTCGGGCTGGGTCGTCGAGCAGCCGCGCGAACTGCTCAAGCACATCTGCAAGGACTACGTCGACATGACGCCCAAGGGCACGCAGAACTACTGCTGCGGCGGCGGCAGCGGGCTCGTCTCGATCGACGAGATCCGCGAATACCGCACGGGCGTCAACGGCAAGGTCAAAGCGCAGCAGATCGCCGACACGAAGGCCAGCATCGTCGTCGCCCCCTGCGCCAACTGCAAGAAACAGCTCAAGGAAGTCTGCGAAGACAACGGCCTCGAGCACGTGAAGATCATCGGCCTCCACGATCTCCTGCTGCAGGCGCTCGTCATCCCGAAGCACATGCAGACGGGTGACGAAGCCGAGAGCGAAGGCTAGGAGCAGAAGCCATGCAAGAAGCGCTGATCGATTTCTCGATGGGGCCGCTCTTCCGCATCTGCCTCGCGATCCTCGTCGTCGGCTTGCTCTACCGCGTCGTGACGATCGTGATCCAGATCGCGAAGGCCTGGTCGCGTGCGCAGAACAAGAACGTCCAGCTCGGAGCCGCGACCAAGTCGATGCTCGCGTGGCTCTTCCCGGTGCGGGTGTTCACGGCGAGGCCGGTCTTCTCGGCGATCTCCGTGCTCTTCCACGTCGGCATCATCCTCGCGCCGCTCTTCGTCGTGGGACACGTCGCACCGCTCGCGCCCTGGCTGCCCGCGTGGTGGCCGGTCCTGCCGGGGGGCCTCGCCGAGTTCCTCACGCTGCTCGCGATCGTCACCACCGCCGGGCTCATCGTCGGCCGCGTCGGCTGGAAGCGCTCGCGCGAGCTCTCGACCGCAGCGGATGTGCTCATCCTCGTGGTGATCTTCCTCGTCTTCGGTTTCGGTTACCTCGCGGGCCATCCCGAGACGTCGCCGTGGAACGCGCGCACCATGCTGCTCTTCCACGTGCTGCTCGGAAACCTCGCGCTGGTCCTCACGCCGACGACCAAGATCGCCCACTGCGTGCTCTTCCCCTTCAGCCAGATCGTCTTCGACCTGGCCTGGCATTACCCACCGGAAATCGGCCGTCGCGTCGCCGTGGCGCTCGGCAAGGAGCCCGGGCGCGTCTGACGCGCCCGTCCTCGTGGAGGCAGTTCCGTGAACCTCGATAGCCGATTCCAACTGGCGATGGCGCGCGCGGCTCTCTGGCTTCTGGTCGGAGCCGGCGCGGTCGTCTTCGTCGCGAAAACCATCACCGGCAGCGCCGCGTCGCTCGCGGCCATCGACGAGCCTCGTGCCGTCTGGGTGGCGCTCGCCGGCCTGCTCGCGTTCCTCGCCGTGACGGCCTACGAAGCGGCCAAAGGCGTGCGCTGGACCGTCGTTCGCTGGGCGATCCTCGTGCTGACGCTCGCGCTCGGCGCGATCGTCGGCACCGAAGTCGTTTCGTCGATCGTCGCGATGGCGATTCCCGCCGGATTTGCGTCGCTCGCCGCGCTCGTCGTGCTGGCGTTCGTGCCGCAAGGCGACGACAAGAACCACAAGATGCAGACCTTCGCGACGCCCGTGAGCGGCGCGCGCGTCGGCGGGCCGTGGTTCGGCGGCTTCCGCCTGGCCGGGCTCGCGCTCTCGATCGGCCTCGTGCTCGGCGTCGTGCTCGTCGAGGCGGCCGTCGCGCGCGGCCCGCTCGCCGGCAGCGATCCCGTGCGCGCGCCCAAGACGGTGCGCGCCGTCGTGAATCAGGCGCCCTACGATTCGGGCGCCGTGATCACGCACGACCACATCCAGGCGCAGCGCTACGCGCTCCTCACACAGGAAGCACCCGAAGGTGCCGACGTCCGCAACGTGCTGCTCATCGACGGCAACCGCTCGGCGACGCGCGGCCTCGAGTCGACGGTCCCGGCGACGGCACCCGCCGCCGACACCTACGTGCTCTTCGATCACGACGCGCACAAAGAGCGCCTCGGCGGCACCGCTTCGTGCGCACGCTGCCACCATCAGAACGTGCTCCTCGACCGCGCGACGTCCTGCTCGGAATGCCACGTCGACATGTACCGCGCGAGCGACACCTTCGACCACGCCTTCCACGTGCAGCAGTACAAGGGCAACGACTCCTGCGCGAAGTGCCACGAGGGCGGCGACGTTCCGCGCACGCGCGCGGCGTCGAAGCAGTGCACCGAGTGCCATCGGCATCCCACGCCCGAACAGACCGTCGTCCGCGCGCGGCTTCCTCTCGCGGACGGACACGCAGCGGGCTACGTCGATGCGATGCACGGTCTCTGCGTGACCTGCCACGTCGCCGAAGACACGGCGCGCCGTCACGAGCAACCGCGGCTGGCGCGCTGCGCGACCTGCCATCCAGTCCGGCCCGAGGGCGCGGGCGATGGCGACCTTCCCGAAAGCACGACGATCGCGGCCCGGCCCGGATCGCCAGCGCTGGCGCTCGTCGCGCCAGGCGAAACCCGGTGACCGCCGGAACCGCGAAGGAGAAGCCGATGCGACGGATCGAAACGCGGGACATGGACGGCGGCAAGAGCGCCGTCGGGCGCCGTGACTTCTTGCGTCTGTGCTCGATGGCGGCCGCCGCGCTGGGTCTGCCGGCGTCCGTGGGCCTGCGCTGGGCCGAGGCGGCCTCGATGGGCCTCAAGCCCTCGGTGATCTGGCTTCACTTCCAGGAGTGCACGGGCTGCACCGAGTCGCTCCTGCGCACGTCCCATCCGGATCTGGCCGAGCTCATTCTCGACCTGATCTCGCTCGACTATCACGAAACCCTCTTCGCCGCGGCGGGCTACCAGATCGAGGCCGCGCTCGAAAAGGCGATGACCGAGAACGCGGGCAAGTACATCTGCGTCGTCGAGGGCGCCATCCCGGTCAAGGACGGCGGCGTCTACTGCAAGATCGGCGGCAAGACGGCCATGGAGATCCTCGAGCACGTCGGCTCGCAGGCCGCCGCGGTCGTGGCCATCGGATCGTGCGCGGTTTTCGGCGGCGTCGCCGCGGCTCCGCCCAACCCGACGGGCGCCACGGGTGTGGACGACCTGCTCAAGGACAAGCCGCTCGTGAACCTCCCGGGCTGCCCGGCGAATCCGTACACCTTCCTCGGCACCGTGCTCAACTTCGTGACGACGGGCCAGATCGCCGCGCTCGACGCGCAGAAGCGCCCGCTCTTCGCCTACGGCCGCACGATTCACGACGATTGCACGCGACGCCCGCACTTCGACGCCGGCCGCTTCGCCGAGGCCTTCGACGACGCCGGTCATCGCGCGGGCTTCTGCCTCTACAAGCTCGGTTGCAAGGGCCCGAGCACGCACGCCAACTGCGCCGTCAATCAGTTCGGCGACGTCGGCGGCTGGCCCGTGGGCGTGGGACACCCCTGCGTCGGCTGCAGCGAGAAGAACATCGCCTTCAAGATGCCGATGCACGATCTGCTTCCGCTCACCGGCACGCTGCCTCCGGGACTCGAGAAGTCCCAGAGCGCCTTCGGTGGCGGTGCGGTCGCCGCGGGCATCGCGGGCGTCGTCGGAGCGGCGATCCTGGGCGCCGGGGCCACCGCGGCCGCCAAACGCCAGGCGAACGAAACGAAGAACGGCGACGACACGGCTTCCGAAAGCCGCGGAGAGTAAACGATGGGCCGCAAGATC
>CAZPJJ010000072.1:0-13236 GCA_964586535.1 uncultured Acidobacteriota bacterium
TTCCCGCCCATGTGCGGTGCAACCGCCCTGCTCGTGATGAACAAGCACCGCAGGAACGTATCGATCGGCGCCATGTATGCATCGAGCGACAAGTCGCCCAGCAGCGTCCCCTGGTCGTGCATGAAACTCACCGCGTTCAGCGCGACATCGATCCCGCGCGCCTTCTGCGCCACCGATCGCGCGTGCTCGTCCACCGCGTGCTCGCTCAGCGCGTCGACTACCGCCCACTCAACCGCGCCACCTCGCGCCGCGATGTCGCGTGCGACGCGATCCAGCTTCGCCTCCGTCTTTCCCGCGAGGAACACCCTCGCCCCCTCCCGTGCGAATACCCTCGCGACCGCTCCGCCGATCGCTCCACCGCCGCCGTAGATCACGGCCGTCTTGTTCTCTAGCAGCATAGAACCGCCTTTCACTTGTTCTTCGAGACGCCGGAGCCGTTGCCGCGACCCCTCGAGTGCGTGGAAACCCTCGAAGTCTCTGCGCCATTCCTCAGCGGATGCGAAATGCGAGGTCATCGTCACGCGTGTCCGCCCACCGACCGCTTCCATCTCGATGACCGTTTGGAGTGGAGCCAGCCCGAACTTTACCGAGTCCGTGTTCGTGAAGACGATCTGCCTTTTGTCCACGAGACGATCGGAGATGTACACGTTCGCGCAGTCCATTCCGTCAGGATCGTGCATGACCACCGCGAAGCATCCCCGCTTCCGGAAATCCAGTTCCTTCACAGTGCTGTGGAGGCCACCAGGCCCCCACCAGTTTGCGATCCACTCCGGGTCACGCCACGACTCCCATACCCCCCTCGACGGGAGCATCCGAGTGCCTCGTCGCCATCAACGTCAGTGAGTCCACCATCGCGCGCGTTCCTCCATGGACGTGCGATCTCGTCCCGACTGCGGGCGCCTCCGCCGCATAGGCTCCTCTCGGGCGCCGATCGCCCATCGATCTCTTGTCGAACGACCGACCGCGGATTCGACAGCCCGGACCGCGATCGTCCGCGACGATTCCCTCGCGCCATCCCCCGTGCCTCGCCCTCTGCCGCTCCGCAATTTCCCGTTCTTGGTTCCTCATTTGGCGTACTATCCCGGCACCGATCCGCGGAGGTGTCTCATGGCGGACCCTGCACGGACTGTTCTGCTCATCGTCCTTGTGACCCTCGTTTCTGCGGCCACGCTGGCGGCCTCCCAACCGCCCCACTTGCGATTCGACGACAACACTTTTGGCCGCCCGCACGTCAACACGGTCCCCCGGCCGTTCCAGGGCCGGGCGAACGTGACGACGGCGACGACCATCTATTTCGAAATCGTCGTCCCCGATACCAACGGCGCGGCAGGGAAAGTCGACCCGAACTCGATCACCGCGACGCTGCGACCCGCCTCAGGTGATCCCGTGCCCATGCTTCTCGAAGGCCAACACTTCGCGACCGGATTCGACGGAAAGATCATCTCGAACATCGACGCCGGGGATCGCAACGGCGAGGCCGTGTACATCGTGCCCGCGGTATCCCTCGATCCAGCGCGCGGCTACACGATCGAAGTCTTCGCGCGCACGCTCGACGGCGTCGCGATCGATCCCGCGCAGGACTCGTGGTCGTTCACGACGCGCGCCGCGATCCCCGATCCCAGCGCGGCGTGGTCCGTTGATCTCGACGCGCCGACGGTCCGCTGGGAGGGCTGGTTCTGGTCCGGTCTGCTCAAGCCGAACTTCAACACCAGCCGCATGTTCGATCAGCTCGACTCCTATGTCCTCATGGATTCGGTCCGCGCCATGAACCCCGACGCGTGGTCGCTGCAACGCGACTGGCCGATGACCAGTGACTTCTGGCACAACGGCGTCTTCGATGGCAACCCCAACGTCGTCCGCGAACGCGAGACGCGTCGCGTGATCGGTGTGCAGAACGTCTCGGGCTCGACGGCCCTCCAGGTCACCGACATCGAAGAAGGTCCGCTCTACGGCATCGCTCCCAACCGTCCGCTCAGCGGGGACTTTCACCCAGGCGACATCGTCACCATCGGCGACCGCAAGAAGTACGAGACGACCGTCGTGCGCAGCGTCGACGACGTGCAGAGCGTCGTTTTCGTCGATCCACTATCCACGACGCAGTGGGATCTCGACTATGCCGGCTCTCATCCCGCCGACAACCCCGATACGCCCGACAACTTCACGCTGCCGCTCTGCTACCTGCGCAAGTTCGCCCCCCACGGTACCCCCGTGTACTACTGGGGCCGACTCGACGACGAGTGGGACATCGTTCACGGGCAGCACGGGCGCCGGCTGGTCGTCAATTTCTCCTACATTCCGCTCGACCTCTCGCGCAAACCCGTTCCGGCCAGCACCGGCGGCCACGGGAGCATCTCGCCGCCCAAGGACTATCTCCAGTGGCACGGCTTCGTGCGGCAACTCGTCTTTCACCTGATCGATCGCTACGGAGCGGCTTCCCTGGATTTCTATTACAGCGTGGGAAACGAGTTCAATTTCTCGCTCTTCTGGGGCGGGACCAAGGACGAGTTCTACGAGTACTACGACTACACCATCAACGCGGTCCTCACTGCGTTCGCCGATCGCGGGCTCGACGCCTCGCGCGTGATCGTCGGCGGCCTCGAGGCCGCGGGTCTCGGCGGCGTCTCCTGGACGCGCGACGCGCTCTATCACTGCTCCGGTCTCGCCGACCGGCCCGGCGGCGGCATCGCCGAGCAGAATTTCGTCTGCGCCGACCCCGCATTCGCCGGTCTCCGCGCCGCGCGCGTGCAGGCGCTCTGCGATGCACACGGCGGCAAAGGATCGCCGCTGGACTTCGTCTCCATCCACGAGTACGAGCATACCCACATCGCCGTCGCGGACATGACGAAGATCAAGGACGACGCCCTCGCCATGGATCCCGCGTTCTACGAGCGATTGAACATCACCTCCTTCGAGGCCACGCCGGACTGGATTCCGCGCCCCGACCCAGCAGCCCGCGCAATGTACCTCGGCAACGGTTTCGTCAGCGGCTGGTGCGCCGATTGGATGCAGCGGATGGTCGAGCGCGCTATGACTGACGCGCGCTATGCTCGCCACGAGTCGATCCTGACGGTGTGGCCCTTTGACTACAACGGCGACGGAATCGCCTCCGTCACCGGCCTCATGCGCGTCGACGACGACGGCGACGGCACCGAGGACCGCATCAGCACGATCCGTAAAGACATTTTCAATTCCATCGCGCTCCAAGCCAGACTCGGACGCGAGCTGGCGGCCCTGCCCGAGCGTGATGTCGCCGGCATCCGGCTCGCCGGGGTGCGCAGCGTGACGCCCCGCTCGCACGCGTTCTTCCTATACGCCTACGACGACCAGGACACCGAATCGCGCGAACCGCTTCCTTTCACCGTGAACCTCTCGTTGACCGGCGTGCCATGGACCGAGGCCACTATCAGGCGCTGGCGCGTCGATCGCGATCACTCGAGCCCCTACCGCGCCTATCAGGCCTTGCCCGAGAAGTCCCTCTACCAACCCGCCGAGTTGCTCGATCTCGAGAACTCCGACGAGTTGGTCGAAGCCGGCCCCGCCGAAGATCTCGTCGTCGTCAACGGCGCGCTCCAGCTTTCCGCGGAGGTTGCCGTCAATGGCATCGTCCTCGTCGAGATCACCGGCCTCGACGGCGATCGCGACGGATGGGCTGACACACTCGACAACTGTCCCGCTGACGCCAACCCCGATCAGGTCGACGCCGACGGCGACCAACGCGGCGCGATCTGCGACTGCGACGATGCTGACGACAGCGTCTGGGCCGCTCCTCGCGACGTCGGCGGACACCACCTCCATCGCGCCGGTGCGGAGACCATACTCGAGTGGAATTCGCTCGCCGATGTCGCAGGCACATCGACGCGCTACGACATCATCGCCGGGTCATTGGCCGAGTTGGTCACCGATGCTTCATTCGCACGCGCAATCTGCTTCGTCGACGATACGGGGGAGCCACCGCTGATCGATGATTCCGCCCTCCCCGCCCCCGGCGATGGCCGCTACACCCTGGTGCGCGGCGATAACCTCTGTGGGCGCGGCAGCTTTGGTGCCGGATCGTCCCTACCCGACCCGCGCGACCCCCTCGACGACGATACCCCCTGTCCCTGACCCGGACTCGAGTCCAGCGATTCCCGCTCGAACCGAGGACTCAGCGCCCCCGAGACCTCAGCCCTCATAACCCTGCCGCTCGCTGGAGCCGTTCCACGCATGTCCACACGCGTCGCAGACAAAGCGGTCCCGCGGGAGGAGCAGCGGCACGCCCGCAAGAAAGAGAGGAATGCTCAACACCGAGACCCCCAGCCGATGGACGTTCTCGCATTGGCACTTCGGGCACGCCGGATAGCAGCTCTCGCCTTCCTCGACGCCCTCGGCGTGCTCGTCCAGCCGCCAGTCCTCTTCCAGCGCCTCGCGAGCGGCCTCGACGTCCTCTTCGCGGACGACGACCTTCACCCACCCCACGGCGGTCGCGAGAAGCCAGTTCATGTGCACGATGTTTTCGTCGATCACGTCAGACCAAATACCCCGCCAACGGAGACCGGCGCTGACCAGTTGCGCCTCCTCGAGGTGGACGCAGTAGCGAACGGGTACGAGCCGCGTGAGAGCCACACCCTCCCCAAAATCCGGTCGCTCCGCCACCAGGTCCGTACCGCAGTTCGCGCACACGTCGATGCCATCGCAGTACTCGGCCGGGTTACCCGTGCGTTCCCGATGCAGACACTCCGGATTCGGACACCACATCAGCCACCCCCTGAGCCCGCTCCGCCTGCACGACGGCCGTCCACGCAAAGTCGTTCGTCGGGACTCACGTCGCTCGGCCAGGCTCGTCAGACCTTCACTCCACGATTCGGACTGGCGTCCCATCGGGGACCGATTTCCATATCTCCTCGATCTCGCTGTTCGTCACCGCGATGCATCCCTCCGTCCAGTCGACCATCAGGTGCAGTCGGCCCAACCATCCAAGCCCGTTGCGAATCCCGTGGATCATGATCATCGATCCAGGATCCTCTCCTCGCTCGAGCGCACGCTTCCGATCGTAAGCATTCGGATACGAGATTCGCAGCGACCGATGATACGCGCTCTGCTCATTGCGACCGTCGATCGTGTAGTCTCCGTAGGGCGTCCGCCCATCACCCTCGCGCCGCTTCGGCCCCCTCGGCTCTCTGCCGAGCGAGATTTCGTACGACTTGAGGAATCTGCCCCCCGCAACGAGCAGCAGTCGCCGTTCCCCTTTGCGAATCACGACCAGGTCGGCGACGGCGTCGTCTGGGATCGGCTTCGTCGGCCAGTTCGCGTACGACAACGTGAGTGCCGCCACAGCGGCGACGGTGCAAGTGAGCACGGCGATCCAGTTCTTCATCGACTTGTCTCCCGGGTCTTCTACGGAGGTTAGCGCGCGACCTAGTGAACACGTCGGCCGCATCGCGCGCTCCGTCCGCCCCGCTGAGATCACCCTCGGCACGTCAACGAGAGAGTCTTGCTTCCGGCAGTCGCTGCACAGCGAAGCGTCTCCGGCTCTCTCGCCTCTCGGCGACCGCAAGATGTCGACGTCACTTGGACGCAGCCGCCGTAGCCAGGTTTCGCGAGTCGCTCGAGCGCGTTGACATCGGTATCTCGGAGAGCGCGGCAGGGCGCCTCCGAGACTTGCGACAGGTCGTCGATGCTCATCGCTGGTCGCCTCCGAACCCGAATCAGCTCAGCAGGCATTCGCTGCGGAACTCGGACCTAAGAAACCCTGATGATGACTTCCCTTCGCTCCTTCCACTCCGTCCCATCCCACGTGAAGCGCCAGACCCTCGCTTTCGCGCTCAGCAGCCCCTTGTACCAGCCCACGGTGATCTTCAGATCACCGGCGTTCGTGAAGCACACCGAGAGAGTCGCCGCGATCGCGCCCTCCAACCGATTGAAGTCCCAGTCCTCCTTGTCCGGGTTCAGATAAGCCGTATGGCTCTCCTCAGAGCCCTCGACCACGACGCAGCCACTCTCTTCCAGAGCAGTCCTCACCTGCTTCATTTCCATCTGCGTCAAGCCGATCCTCGCGTGCATGTCCAAGAGAACGATCTTCTCCGGGCAGGAGCCGCCGATCAGCCAGGCCCGCTCCTCCAGGACCTTCGCCAGCACGAGTCCTTCAGGAATCGTCGGATACTCTTCGACAGACTGGATATCGGAGCACTTCGTACTCTCGTAGGAACTCTGATAGCGCTCCGCTTTCTCTCTCGACGCTGCTTCGTCCGAAGTGCCCGCCACCGTGGCCAGCATGATGAGCACGCCCGTGAGTGTCACGTTCATGGAGTGCGCCCCCGTTTCGGTCTTTCATACCGCGCCGCTGAGCGATCGCGCTACTACTTCGGCACCGACGCATCTGGCGTCTTTGTCACGGCCACATCGAAACAGTCGAACGCGAGTCCCGCCGTGGCCGGCACCTCGACAACCGCTTCCTCGCCGGCTTCTGCGGAGATCTTCAGCCGCAGATCCAACGCGGCGTGAGAGATCGCGCAGGAGAGCTTCGCGGTGGTGATGCGCAGCTTGTTGCTCTCGCGCTCGAATTCGAACGTCAGCCCCGGCAGACCCCTCTCGATCGCGCCGTCGTTTCCGATCCCACTCCGGTGAAGGTCGAAGACGCACTTCCCCTCGTAGCCGAACGACGTCGCCTTCCACGCCACGCCCTTCTCGCCGCGAAAGTGGAATTCGCTGCCCTCGACCCTGTCCAGGACGAACCGCATCGGTCCACGCAGGGGGTCCCCCGCGAGCGCCGGCGCCATCGTCCACGCCGAGACAAGAATCAACGCCACCGCAAATCCGACAACTCGCTTCCTTGGTATCGCACGCATCGAGCACCCCCGATCTGGAGAGCCGCCATCAGCCAGGGACCCACATCCCTTAGCCGGGCCGCCTTCGCCGCCGTCGTCCCCAACGCCCGCATTGTCACCCCGGCGGGATTCCCGGGTCCAGTCCGCCGACTCCCGCTGGCCGCAATTTCCATCGCGTGACATTTCCTTCCCACGGCCATCCCGCCATCCCTCCCTTGACGACACCGCCTCTCTCCCCGCGCGGCACTTTCTCCGCACTGTCACCGGCCCCCCTTTGCCTGACTGCTTGCAGGGGCATAGTCTCTCCTCGTCCACGCGCGCTACGACCACCGGTCAAGGGGCTGCGTGTCGTCGCGTCAGAGACCAAAGGGGGGCCTCATGCGTCGCGATCTCCTTCGCCTCACTCTCTCCATTCCTCTTGCCGCGGGTGTCATCGCGTTCGCGCCCGGCACCAACGCCGCGGCCTCTTCCGCCGCTGAGCCCACGAAATACCAAGTCGAGCTGAGAGCCGACGAGGCCTGCACCGTCACTCTTGACGGCAAGTCCGTCGGTGCGCTCGCCAAAGGTGACAAGAAGGTTCTCGAAGTCGATCCCGTATCCAAGCACCTGCTCACCGCGATCGCCGATGCCGATGGCAAGATCTGGGAGAAGCGACTCGCCGCGGGCGCTCCCCAAAGCAGCGCCGCGACCGTGTTCACGATCGCCTTTCATCGCCCCGATCGGGGCACTGGCGCGGCCGCCGATGCACCGCGGACGGCGAACGTGGAGATGGCGGGAATCGGCGGCGTCGGCGTGCCGGAACTCATTCAAGCCTCCAGAGTGCAGCCGCACTACCCCGAAGCGGCACGGAGTGCGGGCATCGAAGGCAAGGTCTTCCTTCAGGCGGTCATCAACACCGACGGCACCGTGGGCGAAATCAAGATCCTCCGCGAACCCGATGGCGGCCACGGCTTCGCCGCGAGCGCCATCGCCGCCGTCTCGCAGTGGCGCTACCGGCCCGCGATGAAAGACGGTCAGCCCGTCCCCGTGTACTTCACCGTCATGATCAGCTTCGCGCTCGACAAGCCGAAGGACAAAGCGCCCAAGCCCGAGCCGCAGCATCCCGTGGTGTGAGATCTGGCATCGCGGCTTCTCGCTGAACGCGGAAGCCGCGGTGCCCGCTGAGCCTTCTCGACATTCGCGAGTCTCGGCGATCCGAGACTCCCATTCGATAGAGAAATCTCTCGAAGCCGTATCCCGTCAGCAGAGACTGATGATCGTCACCAGACTGCTTCGCTCTGAGCAGCAGCCGCGCGCTGCCGCCGGTGCGATCAGTCGCTCAGTTTCCGCCCCGAACTCACCGCGAAATAGCGGCTCTCACATCGCAGCGCCGACGTGGCCGCGAAAGAACGCGATCACCTGAGCTTTGGGGATCCTCCTGGCGGCGACGCCCATGGCGAGTTCCTTGACGTCGTCGTCACTCGCGTTCAATTCACGGGCGTTCAGGAGCAAGAAGAGTTCCGCGCTGGCCACCGCGACGGGCTCGTTTCCGTCTACGAACGGATGATTGGCGCAGAGATGGAAGAAGTAGGCTGCCGCCTGCGTCGCTATCCCCGGGTGCAGCGCTCGGCCCCCGAAGGTCGCACGGGGCATGGCGACGGCGGACTCGAGCAGTCTTCGGTCCCGAAGGCCGTCGTCCCCGCCGAACTCCTCGATGACGCGGCGATGGACTGCCAGCACTTCCCGACCGTCAGGTAAACGATCGGTCGCACTACTTCGCCAACCGCTCGAGAACGCGTTTGCGCTTCTTGATGACGTACTCGAGCTTGTCGCGCACGCTCTCGTCGCTCGGCTGACGCGGACGAGCAGGCGTGACGATCAGACTGCCGTCCTGAATGACGAGCAGTACGTGCCCGTCTTCTTCCAGACCGAGGAGTTCCATGATGGGCTTGCCGAGGATCAGCGCGTTGCTGTTCCCGACCTTTCTCAGCTGGTTGATCATCTCGACCTCGCGGTTATGACGGGATAGTGACGCCGACCGAGTTGAGGGGCAACGCGGGCCGCGTCGGCGAAGGATCTCGCGGGTGGCCGCCCCTCCAAGAACACGACCGCAGGACGCGGCTCTGCTCTCCGCCGCGCTCGACCATCCACGGACAGCCGTGCGCGGGACGCGAACGTGAGGCTCCGGGAGTCTCCCGCCTTCCTTTCCCTTTCACCGCACGTGAGTCTGCCGCTCCATCACTCCAGCGCGTTCTCCGGCTCCTCGAAGAGCCGCAGATACGGATCGAAGCGGAAGCGCCGGTTGCGCGCGTAGCCCGTGATCTCGCGCAGCACGCCGATCTCGGTCAAGCGATTGACCAACGTGTTGGCGCCGGCCGGGGTGATGCCGAGCCACGCGCGCACGATCGCCACGGTGACGATGGGATTGTCGAAGAGCCGCTCCATGATGCGGTGGCCGTTGGCGGCGCCGCGGCCGAGTTCGTCGGTGATGCGCGCGCGGTATTGCTCGCGCGTGCGCAGGATCGCGGCGGCGGTCTCGGTGGCCTCGCGACTGACTTCGATCACGCCGCGCAAGAAGAAGTCCAGCCAGGCTTCCCAATCGCCATCATCGCGCACGGCTTGCAGCCGGTCGTAGTACAGGGCGCGGTGCCGCTTGAAGAAGTGCGAGAGATAGAGCACCGGGCGAGCGAGCAGACGCTTCTCCGTGAGCAGGAAAGCGATGAGCAGGCGGCCGACGCGGCCGTTGCCGTCGAGGAAGGGGTGGATGGTTTCGAAGTGCGCGTGCGCAAGACCGATGCGAACGAGCGGCGGCAGTGGCGCCTCGTCGTGAAGAAAGCGCTCGAGATCGGCGAGGGCTTGAGGAACTTCATGCGGAGGCGGCGGAACGAACGTGGCCTCGCGCAGCGTGCATCCGCTGGGGCCGATCCAGTTCTGGCTCGTGCGCAGTTCACCTGGCGTGAGATTCCCGCCGCGCCCGCCGCGCATGAGCTCGGCGTGGATCTCGCGGATGAGGCGCACCGAGACCGGAAGCTCCGTGAGCCGCGCGAGCCCGTGGTGCATGGCCCGCACGTAGTTGACGACCTCGCTCACGTCTGTCGGGGAGTCGGGATCGTTGAGCCGCGCCTCGGCCGCGAGCAGGTTCTGCAGCGAGCTTTGGGTGCCCTCGATCTGGCTGGAGAGCACGGCTTCTTTGCGGATGAACATGCGCGCGAACAGATCGGGATCGGGCAGAGTGAACGCGGCGCCATCGAGCCGGCCGAGGGCGTAGCCGGCGTTGGAGATGCGTTCGCGAAGTGAGCCGTCGAGATCGAGGGGCGGCGTGGGCGGCAGCGGTGCCGGGATGAAGGCGCGGTATCCGGCTGGTTGCAGGACGTAGCGCCCCGCGCGGTGGCCCCTATTGATAGTGGCGTTCATCGTGGCTCCCGAGAGAGCCGCATGATGAACGGAGCGTTTATCACAGGGCGATTGTGGGAGCCTGAGTTAACGGAAGAGCGGATCGCCGGGGGGAGAGGTCGCGGAGGGGGGGCGTAAGAGTTCGTGGCCGCTGAGGCTGGTTGGGGATGGCCCCGGACAGGATCGGGCGCCGATTCAGGGCCAGAGGTGACCGATCAGGACGTCTCGCGCTTCTCGTCAGCGTGAGCGTCCGTCCTCGCCGCACGCGCGAAGTATGCCGCCGAGAAGAGAGCGAACAGCGGAAGCAGGAGAAGCACAACCCACAGCGGAACTGGGCGCTTTTCAGCAGGCATCGCCAACCAAGCGAACGGAACGACGGCGATGAAGAGACCCCAAAGCCGAAACACGAACCCGGGCAAGAGTCCACCGCCGGGACGCGGGCGGTTGAAAAGGAGTCGAAGCGCCGCGTTCCCCAAAATCAAGAAACCGAACCCCGCGATCGCGGCGCAACCGGCGAGGGAGAGACTGGATTCATCGAATGCGGCGAAGGCGCAACCGATCGCGAGAATCAGCACATACCCCGCTCCCAATAGGACGAGGGTGCCAAGGAGGAGCCGTAGGCATAGAGCCAGACAGTGGTTCATGTGCCACTCTCCGCTATCCGGAGCTTCGTGTCGGCGCCGTGAAAGGACCTCGAGAGAAGCGAGCGACGAGAGCGGCTCGCCGCGTTCAGATCATCGCGGTTCACAGGCGGCAGCAAGGCTCTCGGCGAGCCGTTCCGGCGTCGCCCCTCACACCTCCGTAAAACAGTGTGGCCGAATCATCGTCATGCCGATCGCGGCGCGGACGCTCTCAACGTCGTACGCAGCTTCGGCTCTACGGCTCTCCCGTGGGAGGGTTCCCGTAGTCACCAGTCGACGGTTCGATGACTTTCCACTCCCTGCCGAACACCTTCTTGAACTTGACCGCCGTCTTGCATAACCACTCGAAAGCTCCCGGCCATGTGTCCGGATCTGCGAAAGAAGAGTCACGGACCACACGGATGCGCGCTGCCTTCTTGCCTGGCGGTTCGTACCAGTCCAGAGCTGCGCCGAGCGCAAGTTCCTTCTCAACCTGTAGGGCCGATGCTCGGAGGGTTCTGAAGAGGGCCTTGGAATCAGGAATGTACAACTCACAGCGCACTTGGTTCTCTCGTGAATCTGCGATGAGGAGAATGCGACAGTCAGATCGCCCAATTGCAACATCGAACCAGTGCCGCGGCCGAGGCGTCTGCAGGCGCAGTTCGGGATAGTTGACCGACGCGAACTCCTTGAGTTGTTCCCAGAACTCAAGTTGTTTTGTCTTCGTATCGGAAAGGTCGCCGTCCTGTGCGCTTGACTTGACCGACTTCTTCCACTCATTGGGACGAGAAAGAATCGAGAACTTGGGGGCAGGGTCCGAGTCTCCAATCTTCCAGAGCTGTAGCTCCACCAAGAAGAAGTTGATTTCCTCACCTGTGCGCTCGTTCAGCCAGTCCACCGCCTGACGATGTTCCTCCCGGGCCTGGCGCACGATCCAGATCACGTACTCCGCTTCGAGTCCTGCGGCGTAGGTGATCAGCTGTCCAAGATGAGTGTGATCGGTCATCTCGAGCTGGTTCTCGATGATGATCTTCCGGTCGGTGTTCTCCTCCTGCGCCAAGATGTCGACGTTGAATCGTCCGACGCTGGCTTCCGTTTGCAGAACCTCGATTCCGATACCGATCTCGTCGCTCAAGATGGCGATGTTCTCTTCTTCGCTGAGCCACCTCGTAAAGTCGAGTGCCTCGTGTTTCCAGTACTCCCGCAGGTCAACTTGCTTCAGTGTTCCGAGTCTCATGATTCCCTCCCAGCCAACATTCTTTTCACGCCGCCGCCCACTCCTCCGACAGCAGTGCCGCCTGCTCGAGCACCGTTTGGGTCGCCTTCTCCTGCTTGTCCGGCGGGTAACCATGCTTGCGAAGGATGCGCTTCACGAGTACCCGCAGTTGGGCGCGCACATTCTCGCGGAGCGTCCAGTCGATCGTGACGTTGTTGCGGACGGTGGTGACTAACTCGCGCGCGATGCCGCGCAGGGTGTCGTCGCCGAGGATCTTGACGGCGCTGTCGTTCGTCTCGAGGGCGTCGTAGAAGGCGAGTTCGTCCTCACTGAGGCCGAGGATCGCGCTCCGTGCGTTGGCCTCGCGCATCTCCCTCGCGAGATGAATTAGCTCCTCGATGACCTGCGCGGCCTCGATAGCGCGGTTCTGGTACCGGCGAATCGTCTGCTCCAGCATCTCGGAGAACGAGCGTGACTGCACGACGTTCTTGCGCCCCCGCAGCTTCAGTTCGCCCTTGAGCAGCTTCTGCAGAAGCTCGACGGCCAGATTCCGATGCGGCATGCCGCGCACCTCGGCCAGGAACTCGTCCGAGAGGATCGAGATGTCGGGCTTCTCGAGCCCGGCTGCGGCGAAGATGTCCACGACGCCTTCCGGTGCCACGGCGCGAGCGATGATCTGCCGGACGGCTTCGTCGAGATCTTCCTCGGGCCGTGCGTCGGCCGGAGCCCGTTTAGAGAGCACGGCCTGCACCGCCTGGAAGAACGCCACGTCGTCACGGATGCGCAGCGCCTCCTCGTGCGGCACCGCAAGCGCGAAGGCCTGCGAAAGCTCGCGCACGGCACGGATGCAGCGATCCTTGCCGCTCTCCTGCGCGAGGATGTGCTCCTGAGCGAGCGGTAGCAGGCCGAGGCGCTCCTGAGGGGTCCCCGTGATCAGCTTCGAGCGATCGAAGCCGTGGAAGAGGCCGCAACAGACCTCGTACTTCTCCAGCATCACGGACACGGCCTCGTCCTGATTCAGGGCCGTCCGTCCGGTGCCGCCGCTCTCGGTGTAAGTGGCGAGAGCCGCCTTGAGCTCGTGAGCCAATCCCAGGTAGTCGACGACGAGGCCGCCCGGCTTGTCCTTGAAGACGCGGTTCACACGGGCGATCGCCTGCATCAGCCCGTGCCCGCGCATCGGCTTGTCCACGTACATCGTGTGCAGGCAGGGCACGTCGAAGCCGGT
>CAZPJJ010000073.1:0-13099 GCA_964586535.1 uncultured Acidobacteriota bacterium
GATGGGCAGCGCCGTCTCGCTCGGCAGTGCTTGGACGGTGCGACATCGCATGCCCTGTCCCGCACCGCATCTCCGGCGACGTTTCGGCTGCGTGCTCTTGGGGAAAGCCCGCTTGCCCTCCCGAGGCACCGAAAGGAGGCCGGAAACCCGCACTGTCGACTGAGCTCGGCGCGGCCGCCACCGGTCCGCACCTCGTCGATGGAGGTACCGCGACGGCGCCATGGCGGCCACTCCGAGTGGTCGGACCCCGCGGAGATCTACCCGCAGCTTGGCCCGCCCAGTGGGCAGCAGAAGCCTTGGAAGTCGCCAAGCCGGGGGAGCGGAGACCGCCCCTGGCGCCACCAACCGCGCCGGCATCGGTCGGCCCTCAAACCGAGTGGACGATCAGCCGGCTCGTCGTTCCCGCCGGCTCGCTCGGAGCCCCACCCAGGACCACGACGAGATCCCCGCGCCTGGCTTCTCCGCGCCCCCTCAGGTCCGCCGCCACGCGGTCGCAGGCTCGCTCCAACGAGCTCTGTTCCGCCAGTTTCCGCGGCGTGATCCCTCGATAGAGCGTGAGCTTCCCGAGGGTCACGCTCGACGGCGTGTACGCGACCATCGGGATCGGCAGGACGAAGCGCGACAACTGACGAGCCGTTGCGCCGCTGCGCGTGAGGGCGACGATGGCCTTCGCTCCCACGTCCATCGCGAGACGGGCTCCCGCCTCGGTGATGCCCTCTGAGACGGTGCTCGCGGTCCACGAGGGGCGCCGTCGTGGCTGGCGCAGCAGCATCGACTCTGCCTCGAGGCAAATGCGTCCCATCATCTCGACCGCGAGAACGGGATAGGAGCCGGTCGCAGTCTCGGCCGAGAGCATCACCGCCCACGAACCGTCGAGAACCGCGTTCGCGACGTCGGAAGCCTCGGCTCGCGTCGGGCGGCTCGCGTGCCTCATCGACTCGAGCATCTGCGTCGCAGTGATGACGGGTTTTCCGACGGCGGCCGCCTGGCGAATGATCCGCTTCTGCGCGGCCGGCACTTTTTCCGGCGGTAGCTCCACGCCGAGGTCGCCCCGCGCGACCATCAACGCGTCGGCTTCCGCGAGGATCTCGTCGAGTCTCTCGACGGCCTGGCGCGTCTCGATCTTGGCGATGATCAGCGGATCGGCGCCGAGGCGGCGGATCCGGCGCCTCGCCTCGCGAATGTCCTCGACGCGGCGGACGAACGAGAGCGCGATGAAGTCCACGCCCAGCGAGACCGCCAGCTCGAGATCCCGTTTGTCCTTCGCGGTGATCGAAGAACTCTTCGCGGAGGAATCGGGGAGGGAGAGTCCGGCGCGCGGCGCGAGTTCGGTCCCTTCGAGGACTCGGCAGACGACACGGTGGTCGCGGACGCTCTGGACGCGCAGCCTGACGACCCCGTCGGAGAGAAGGAGTTCGTGGCCGGGCTCCGCCTCCACCGGCAGATGCCGGTAATCGACCGGAAGAACGAGCTCCGTGGGGTCGGTCTCGGAAGTCCGGGTGGTGAGCGTCAGGATCATCCCGCGCTTGATCGCAACCGGGCCGGCGAAGCGGCCGAGCCGCGTCTTGGGCCCCTGCAGGTCGGCCATGAGCCCGACCGGACGACCCGCGGCTCGCGCGGATGCCCTCACGGTGCGAGCAAGTCGCCTGTGGGTGGCCTCGTCTCCATGACTCATGTTGAGCCGGGCGACATCGAGCCCGGCGGCGATGAGTCGGCGGACGGAGGTGGGATGCGCGGTGGCGGGTCCGAGCGTCGCCACGATGCGCGTCCCGCGCTGGTAGCGGGTCAAAGGATGGTCTCCCCAGGCGAGCGAACCGCGAGCATACCCGACCCCAGCCTGCCCGTGCTCAAGCCCGGTCCCTCCCTGTCGATAAGGCCAGCGCGGAGACAATTTCGATGCCGAACGAGCCGCAAGGGCGGGCTCTCGAACTCGCCGAAGCCGATCTTGAGAGTCCGCCGCACGTCGCGGGACTCGAGATGACCCGTCTGCTCGCGAAGGGTGGATTCGCTCAGGTTTGGGAAGCGCGGCAGATCTCTCTCGACCGGCGCGTCGCGGTGAAGTTCCTCCGGCCCGAGCACCTGGGTCAGGAGCAGATGGAGCATCTCTTCGCCCAAGAGGCGAACGTGCTCGCCCGGCTCAACCACCCCAATGTCGTGCAGATCATCGACCGCGGCCGCACGGAAGTCGGGCCCTACTTCGTGATGGAGTTCGTCGACGGCGACACTCTCCAGATGCTGATCGCGAAAGGGCGGCTCCACCAGGGACGCGCGCTGCGCATCTTGACGCTGGCGACGAAGGGCCTTGCATACGCGCACAACAACCGCGTCGTGCACCGCGACGTGAAGCCGGCGAACATTCTCATTTCCCGCACGGGCCAGGTGAAGATCAGCGACTTCGGCATCGCCGCGGTCAAAGCGCGCACGGGTTCCGGGGATACCGACACCGCGGCCAACTCGTCGCCGGCGTTGGGAACTCGCGCCTACATGGCTCCCGAGCAGCGCGTCTCTTTCGACGGCGTCGGGCCCGAAGCGGACGTCTACTCGATGGGCGTGATCCTGCATCGCGTCCTCACCGGCCGCTTGCCGCCCGCGCCGGGGAAGGTCGCCAACGATGTCGACATGCCGCCGGGCGTGAGGCCGATCGTCGAGCGCGCGCTCACCCTGGAGCCGAAGGGGCGTTACAAGGATGCCGCCGAGCTTCACGATGCGTTGGTCTCGGCCTTGCAGGGTACGCACCTCGACGATCGTGTGCGCGAGGGCGCGCAGACGACGATCGGATCGTCGGGCTCCGGGAAGCTGAAACTGCTCGACGTGATCCGCCAGGACGACCGGCGCTCCGTGTACCTGGTCGGCAAGGAAGGCGGCGAGCGCATCGTCGTCAAGCGCTACGTGAAAGACACCGAAGCGCTGAGGGTCGTGCGCGAACTGGGACGTTTGCAGCATCCCAACATCGTCCGGATCCATGCGGTCGGCGAACGGCACGACGCGTTCGTGATGATCATGGAGTATCTCTCCGGCGGCGACCTCCGCGAACGCCTCGTTCGTCCTCATCCCTGGAGCGAGACGGCGCGCGTCGCGCTTCAAGTGGCGAAGGCTTTGGCGCATGCGTCGCGCTGCGGGATCGTGCACGGCAACCTCCGCCCATCGAACATCCTCTTCGACGCGCAGGGGAGCGTCCGCGTCAGCGACTTCGGCTTGCCCGAGCACTACCGCGGCGAGGGCGACAAGCGGAACTGGTACGCGGCACCCGAGGGTGGGCCGCGCTCCGCGTCGGCCGACCTCTATGCGCTCGGCGCGATCATGTTCGAGATGCTGACGGCATCGCCGATGCCCGCGAGCAGCGAGGATCCGTTCGCGATGCTCTTGCTGCGTCGCGAGATTCCCCCCGCGTTCCTCGAGATTCTCCACCGGCTCCTCGCGCCGCCGGAAATTCGCTACGTTTCCGCGAGCGAGGTTGCGGACGATCTCGAGAAGCTCTTCGGTCAGGGATGGGAAAGACCGCGCACGCCCGCGGCGTCCCCACGCGTGGCTGCGCCCGCGGCGGACGCACCGGCTGCGATGCGGGCACCTGTTGTCGTGCCCGCGGTCCATGAGGCGCCGCGGTTGGAGAATCCGCCGCCGGATCGCCTCGTCGAGTCCAGACGCGGCGAGCACCCGGCGAGTGAAGGACCGCGTCCCGGCTACGGACCTGCTCTGCTCGGGCTTGGCGGATTGGTCTTCGTCTGGATCCTGCAACTTCCGGCCGTGCAACGTCTCCTCATCGACCTCTTCGCACGCTGACCGCCCCTCGTTCGTCCGTGCCAGAATCCCGGTCTCGGGAGGATCGACGGCGTGGCTCGTAGACAGGCGCGCGGCGCGCTTTCCGCCGGACGTGACTCGAGAGCGATCGATCCTCTCTGGTGCGCCGTGTCGGCGCTCGTCTTCCTGGCGTTCGTGCCCGGATTGGAGTCGCCCGGTCTCTTCCCGCGTGAGGCCGTGCTCCTGGCCGGAGTCGCCTCGATCGTCGCTCGCGACTTCTGGGTGCGACGAGGCGTCTCTATACCGCGCGCTTTCGCCGCCCTCCTGGCGCTGCCCGTGCTCTCGATACTCGTCGGGATCGCGATCTCCCCCGCGCCGGAGCGATGGTTCGTGCTTGGCGACGCAACGCTCATGGCGGCGCCGTGGGTCGCCGGGTGGCTCGTGGCGTCGACGACCCGCGAAGGCGGTGCGGCCGAGGCCGTCGATCGGGGAATCGCCTGGGGTGCCGCGGGGGGCGCCGCGGTTGCAGGGGTCATCGGCATCGCGCAGTACTGGTTCGGCTTCTCCGCGATCGAGCAGGCGCGGGCGCCCGCGGCGACGTTCGTGAACCGCAACGTGGCGGCGGAGGCCCTGGTGATGGCGATTCCTCTCGCCTTGGCGACTGCGGCTACGGCGACGGACAAGCGCCTCCGCGTCGCGGCGCTTTCTGCCGCGGGTCTCGCGCTGATCCTTCTCGTCTCGACGAGAACGCGGGCGGCTTGGGCCGCCCTGCTGGGCGCTCTCGCGCTCGGATTCGCGCTCTACCTCGCGCGTCGCGCGCGCGAGCGGTGGCGGATCGCCGGCGCCCTGATCGCAGGGGCGGCGGCTCTCGCGTACGTGGCGGCGGTGACGCCCCCTCCGGAGGCGCAGCGCCTGCCCTCCGTGACGCGCTCGGTGACATTGCTCCTGGAAGGCGGCGATCGCAGCGCCGAGATCCGTCGTGCCATGGCGAGAAACACGCTCGAACTGATCGCCGACGCCCCGGTGCTCGGGGTGGGGGCGGGCCGCTTCGACGTGGTTTATCCGCTCTATCACGAACGTGCCGTCGAGACGCCCGACTTCGGCCTCGAGCGGCGCGTCGAGCACCCTCACAACGACTTCCTTCACGCGGCCGCCGAACTCGGCATTCCGGCTGCGCTGGCGATCTTCGTGGTCCTCGTGGGAGCGGCCGCGATCGCCGCGCGGCGCGCCGTCATCGCCGCCGACGAGGGTGAAGCCGCGTGGCAAGCGGCCATCGCGGCTTCGATCACGGGACTGCTGTTGGCTGGGCTCTTCGCTTTTCCCCTCTCGTCTCCGACGACCGCCTTTCTCGGTTGCACCCTGGCCGGGATTGCATGGCGCCCCGGTCGTTCTGTCGCGCTCTCGTCGCACGCGGGGCGAATCGCCTACGCCGCCCTCTTCGCGGCTCTCGCATGCGCGGCGTCCTTCGTGGTGGCGGATCTTTCGCGGCAGGTGTCGTTGGGTCGCGCTCTTGATGCGTTCGCTCGAGGAGACTGCGCCGGTGTCCTCGCGGACGTGAGACCGGCACAAGACGGCGGCTTTCGCCGTGGAACGCGGGGCCTCGCGAGCATGCTCGTCTTCGAATGCGACCGCGATCCCGAGCGTTCGCTGCGCGTTCTCGAGCCCGCCCTCGCCGCCGATCCCCACAACCTCAACGTGCTCCTCGCGGTGGGAGCGCGACGATTGAAGGCGGGTCGTCTGGACGAGGCGAGGACCGCGTTCGAGCACGCCGCGGAGATCCACCCCGATCTGGCGAGAGCTTGGCTGGGAATCGCGATGGTCGAGGAGCGGAGCGGCAGATTGCCCGCCGCCCGTGACGCCTGCGAGCGCGCCCGCGAGGCACCGCTGGGACAGATTCCCGAGATCGACGTCTTCTGCAACGCCCTCTGAAGTGTTCGAACTTCGGCGCACCGGGCAGATTCGGACAAGTTCGAATCCGGAGCGCGATAGGCTCAGGGACTATTCGTACGAATGCGGAGGTCGGGAAAAGGGCGCGCGCCGAAGTTCGAACACTTCTCAGACACAGGCGGGAACGCGATCGACGGATCCTTCGAGCTCGGAGAGGGCGCGCCTGACGGTGAGGAGCACTCTGCCGCAGGTCACGCGGTCGGGCTCATCCAGCATGGCGTCGAGCTCCTCGTCTCTCCCCAAGACCAGCGCGAGCCTCGTCAGCAATGTCGGTCGCGGTTTCATCGCTGGGTCGAGTTCCGAGAGCGCCAATGCCATCTCGGCGAGCACCAGTCGGTCGTGATCGATGAGATCTTGGCGGCGGTTGATCTGTTGGAACATCGCCGCGAGCGCTGAGAGGTCTTTCCAGATCTCGATGCCCTCCGTGGCGTTCGCGTCGATCTGGCCGAGCCATGCCGCGACTCGCTCCTCGAGTCGTCTCAGTTGGCAGCGGTCGCTCCCTCGGAGCTGCGCGTACACGGGTGACGTGACGAGGCGATGGATGGCTGCACGCGCTGCCTCGAGCCGGTCGTGCACGTTCTGGGCTTCGGGAGGCCCGTCGAGCGTCACCTGCCGATGGAAGTTGTGGTAGACGCGTCGCACGCGTACGGCCTGATCCACGCTCGTCGCGCGCTTCAGCGCGGGCTCCTCGCCGGCGATGATCGAGAGCCGTGGCTCGAGCGCGAAGATCGCCTTCGCGATGCAGCCGAAGGCGTGGGAGCAAGCCGAGAGGATCGTCCATTTGTCGTGGGGGTCTACGGGGGCCGAGAGCTCGGTGATGCGCGGCGAGATCTCCATTCGAGCGATGAAGCAGAGGTCTGCGATCTCCTGCTCGTGCTCGCTCGCGCGGAGCGGGCGGCCCCGCTCGGGTTCGGCCACCGAATCGTAGGCTTTCGAGAGCCGCTCGAAGACGCTCATGGAGATGCGGATGACTTTGTTGGCCAGCGGGAGCAGGCCTTCGCGGACTTCCTCGGGAGAGCGCTCCTCGAAAGCCACGAGATCGACGCCGGAGGTCAGCTCGTGGAGCGAGCGCAACCACCGCACTTGGTCTTGAACAACAGTCCGTCCCGCCATCGATCCGCCGTCTCGGGGCGCCATCCCGGCCAACGAAGCGGGGCGCCCTTTACTGGAGGGATATAGGCTCCGCGGAGCCCTGACGGCAACTTGTTCCGGACTGGACCATGCCCGGAGCCTCGGCCGGCGGGCAGATCCGGCATTTTCTGCCGAGGCATCGGGAGCAGACTGGGTTAGACGATTCGCAGCCGGCGGCAGCGCGGGCAAATCTCGCCGGGTCCTCCGGCATTCGGTACGAGGTGAATCAGCCTGCGGTCTACGTCCCAGCACGCGACGCAGTAGGGACCGGGTTCGGGATTGCCGGGTTTCCAGTACGCGCCCTCTTGGGCAACGAGGGTCGCGACGAGGCGGGTTCGCTCCTCGAGCTCGGCGACGCGCCTTGCCAGTGCCGCGGCTCGCTCGACCACGCGCTCGTGTTCTTGCGCGGCCTGATAGAGGACATCCATCAGCTGCTGCAGGAACTCTCGGTTGCGCAGCGTTTCGATCGACTTGAGTCCCTCGAGCACATAGTGGACGTCTTCGCGGAACGTCATGGCTCTCTCATCATCCCAGGAGTCTGCTCTCGGACGACGGTCGCCTTCGCTCGGCGACGATCCTGGCCAAGACGTCGGCGAGTTCCGAGGGTGTGAAGGGCTTGGCCAGGAACCGGGCGCTGCGATCGGCGGCAAAGCTTGCCTCGATCGACTCGTCGGCATAGCCCGACATGTACACGATCGAGAGGTCGGGACGCTCGCGCCGCAGCAACTCGACGAGCTGAGTTCCGCTCATCTTGGGCATCACGATGTCTGTGACGACGATCTCGAGCGTGTCGCCGTGCTCGCGGAAGAGTGCGAGGGCCTCGTCGCCGTGATTCGCCTCGAAGACGCGGTAGCCCGCGCTCTCGAGGCACCGGGCGAGGAGTGTTCGTACCATCGGCTGATCCTCGACGAGCAGCACCCCGACACCTCGAATCGTGAATGCGGGGGACTCGGGCGCCGAGCCCGATGTCTCGGGGACTTCGCCCGTTGCGGGCAGGTAGACGGTGAAGGCCGTCCCGGCGCCGGGCGTACTTTCGACCTTGATGTGCCCGCCGGATTGCCGGACGACTCCGTAGACCGTCGCCAGCCCCAGGCCCGTTCCGAGCCCCGGAGCCTTCGTCGTGAAGAAAGGCTCGAAGATGTGCGCGAGCGTTTCTTGCGACATGCCGATGCCGGAGTCCTCGATACGGAGCTGCGCGTAGCGGCCCGCGGGCATCTCCGCCACGGGGAGCGGTGCTCCCTCCGCGCACGAGAACTCGCCGAGCGTGACCGTGAGCCGGCCTCCAGCCGGCATCGCGTCGCGTGCATTCACGGCGAGATTCATGACGACTTGTTCGATCTGACCGGGATCCGCTTTCACTCGCGGCGTCGCGGGGTCGTACTTCGTTTCGATCTCGATGCTCTCGCCGATGAGGTGGCGCAGCAGGGATTCGGCGCGGCCGAGGACACCGGGCAGGTCGAGAACTCTGGGCTGCAGCACCTGCTTGCGCGAGAAGGCGAGCAACTGCCGCGTGAGATCCGCCGAGTGTTCGCACGCCTTGCGAATCGATTCGATGTCGGGCCGCAGGGGGCTCTCGCTGCCGATCGACTCCAGCAGGATGTCGGACTGAATGCGGATGACGGCGAGCATGTTGTTGAAATCGTGCGCGATGCCGCCGGCGAGCGATCCGATCGCCTCGAGTTTGGAGGCCTGCCGCAGCTGCTGCTCGAGCTGATTGCGCTCGGTGATGTCGCGTTGAATGGCGACCCAATGCGTGATGACGCCGTCGTCATCGCGGATCGGGCCCATGCGGATCTCGACGAGGTAGGAAGTCCCGTCCTTCTTGTAGTTGCGCAGGTAACCGAAGAATGGCTCGCCGCGCTCGAGCTGTGTGCGCAGTCTCGCTATGACGGCGCGATCGGTCTCGGGCCCCTGCAGGATGCGCGGCGTTCGCGCGAGGATCTCTTCCTCCGAGAAGCCCGTGAGTTCGCAAAAGGCGGGGTTGACGAAGACGATGCGCGGTCCCGGCGAGTCGATGTCGGCCGTCGTGATGACGATCGCGTCCTTGGCCTGCCTGACGGCGGACTCGAGGAGGCGTAGCGCCTCGCGTGTCCGTCCGAGGCGGCGATCGCGCTCGATGCCCGCCACCGCTTGCGCCACGACTTGCGGCAGGAGGTCCAGGAACGCTCCGTCCTTCATCAGATAGTCGAGGGCGCCGCGTTTCATCATCTCGACGGCGACGCGCTCGTCGCCGAAACCCGTGGCCACGATGAAGGGCACCGCGACGTTCCGGCGCGCGAGTTCTCTCACCAGTTCGCCCGCGGCCATGTCGGGAAGCTTGTAGTCGATGACGGCGAGATCGGGAGGGGAGCTCACGAAGTGCAGGATGGCCTGAGCGCCGTCCGGAAAGCCGATCGTGCGCCAGCCCGATTTTTGCAACCGGCGCTCCATGAGGCGCAGCAGCCCCGGGTCGTCGTCGACGATGGCGATGAGCGGTGGCGCGGTCGCGTCGTGCATGGGCGGCTCAGTGGATCTCGGGGACGGTTACGACGACTAGGAAGAGTCCGAGTTGCCGGAGCGTCGAGGTGAAGCGTTCGTACTCGATCGGTTTGGTGATGTAGTGCGAGCAGCCCAGGAGGTGGCAGCGCTCGACTTCCTTGGGATCATCCGTCGTGGTCAACATGATCACGGGGACTTTACGCAGCTCGCGATCCTCCTTGATGCGCTGCAAGACCTCGACACCGTCGACCTTCGGCATGCGGATGTCGAGCAGAAGGAGGTAAGGAGTATCGGGTTTGCGGTGCGGGCCGGGGCCCTCCATGAAGAAGAAATCGAGCACCTGCTGACCGTCCGCGAAGCGTACGAGCTCGTTGGACACGCCCGCGCGATCGAGATTCTTCGCGATCAGCGCTGCATGGCCGTCGTCGTCCTCGGCGACGACGATAACGATCTCTCTCTTTTCCGTCATCACGTGCTTCCTTGGGATGGGGCGCCTTCCGGCGCGCCGGGCAACTCGATACAGAAGGTCGTTCCGGGACCAGCCGCGTCGAGAATGGAAATCGTGCCGTCGAGCCTGGCCACGATGCGCTGGGCGATCGTCAGCCCGAGCCCCTCGCCGGTCGTGCGCGCTGCGTCGAGTCGATGGAAGATCTCGAAGACTCGATGCCGGTAGTGCGGCGCGATGCCGATGCCGTTGTCGCGGACGAGGTAGATCGCTCGCTCGGCGCGACGCTCGCCTTCGATGGTGATTTCGAGCGGGCGTTCGGGGTCGCGGTACTTCATGGCGTTGTCGACGAGATTCGTGAACACCTGCGCGATCTGAATCTCGTCGCCGAGGCACGAGGGCAGCGGCGCGATCGAGACCCTCGCACCCAGCCCATCGAGCTGGTAGCCGAGTGCGTCCCGTACGCCCGCGACGAGCGCGTTCATCTCGAGCGGCCGTATGTCGAGCGCGGCCCTTCCGAGCCGCGAGAGGCGAAGCAGGCCAGAGAGGAGCGCGTCCATTCTCATCGCGCCGCCGAGAATGAAACCGAGCGCTTCGTCGACCTCGCCGTCGAGCACGGCGAGGATCCGCTCGCGCACCTGCTGGGGGACGTCCTCGCGCGCGATCTCCTCGCGGATCCCGGAGCAGGCCCGAGCCAGCTCCTGGCTGAAACCCTGAATGTTGACCAGGGGAGTGCGCAGGTCGTGGGAGGCGACGTAGACGATGCTCTGCAACTCGCGGTTCTTCTCTTCGAGCGTACGCGCCAACTCGGCCGCGCGGGTCTCCGCCGTTTTGCGCTTGGTGATGTCGTGCAGAATGCCCGCGAAGAACGTGCGGGCCCCGACGTGGACGGCCGAGACTCCGAGGTGGAGTTGGATCGGAGAGCCGTCCTTGCGCCGGCCTTCGACCTCACGCCCGATCCCGATGATCTTGCGCTCGCCGGTTCGCAGGTGGTGACGCACATATCCATCGTGGGCGCCGCGGTGCGGGTCGGGCATCAAGACGGAGACGTTCTGCCCCGCGAGCTCGCCCGCAAGGTAGCCGAACATGCGCTCCGCGGAAGCGTTGCAATGCTGGACCACGCCGAACTCGTCGATGATGACGATCGCGTCGACCGCTGCGTCGAGAACCGCTTGATAGAACTGCTGGGTGTCTGGCACCGGGCAACCTCTGGTACACCGTCTCGTCGGACGAAACGCGGGAGCCCGTCTGCGGCGTCCGCGGGACCCACGATCCGGTCCGAGGCCGCCTCGACGCTTTGCCCTTGGCGTTCACCGGGTCGCTTTTCCCGGACCCGATCCGCCCGAAAGGGGTGCATGGAGTTCGGGCAGTGTAGCCTGTCTCGCGAAGCCCGCCCGGCGACCCATTCTCGAGACAGCAGAACTCGTGAGCGAGACGATGAACGCCGCATTCGATCCGCACCTCATCGATCTCCCGGCCGACGTGGGGGCCGTGGTCGACGCGCTTGCCGCCCGCGGAGGCCGGGCGCTTCTCGTGGGCGGACTCGTGCGCGATGCTCTGCTGGGGATCGACGCGGACAAGGACATCGATCTCGAGGTCTTCGGATTGCCCGAGGAGGCGATCGCCGAGGTTCTCAGCCGATTCGGCCGAGTTCACGAAGTCGGCAAGTCGTTCGGCGTGTTCAAACTCCGGCTCGAGTCGGCGAGCGAACTCGATGTCTCTCTGCCGCGCCGCGAGTCGAAGCGCGGTCGCGGGCATCGTGGGTTCGAGATCGAGAGCGATCCTTCACTCTCGCCGCGAGAGGCCGCCACAAGGCGCGACTACACGGTCAACGCGATGTCCTGGGACCCGCGGACCGGCGAGGTGTTGGATTTCTTCGATGGGCGGGGAGACCTCCGTCGCCGAATTCTCCGCCACACCAGCCCGCGCTTCGCCGAGGATCCGCTTCGGGTCCTGCGTGGATTCCAACTCGCCGCGCGGCTCGACTTCACGATCGATCCCGCCACCGCCGCCTTCGCGAGTCCTCTCGCGGCCGAGTACGACACGCTCGCGCCGGAGCGAATCTGGGGTGAGTGGGAGAAATGGGCGTCCCGCGGCCGTCGGCCTTCCGCCGGCATCGACGTGCTGAAGCGGACGGGCTGGCTCTCGCTTTATCCGGAAATCGCGGCGCTCGAAGGTTGTCCCCAGGATCCGGAGTGGCATCCCGAAGGCGATGTCTACACGCACACGCTGCTCGTCCTCGACGCCGCCGCACGCATCGCCGCGCGCGACGCCCTGGCGAGTGCCGATCGCACCGTGCTCGTGCTCGCCGCACTCTGCCACGACCTTGGCAAGCCCGAGACGACGATCATCGAGAATGGGCGCGTGCGTTCGCCCGGCCACGCAGATCGCGGCTCCACCCTGGAGAGCCTCCTGGCACGTCTAGCGGCACCCGAGCGGATCTTTCGCCGCGTGCTCGCGCTCTCCCGATTCCATCTCGCGCATCTCGGTTTCGAGGGTTCGAAGCGGCACGTCCGCCGCTTGGCGCGCGCGCTCGAACTCGAGGGCGAGACTATCCCGATGCTCGCCCGGCTCGTCGAGGCCGATCACGACGCTCGTCCGCCTCTTCCAGGCGGGATGCCGGCTTCGATGCGGCTGATGCTCGAAGTCGCCCATGAGGTCGATGTCGAGAACGCCGCCCCCCGTCCGCTCCTTCTGGGTCGCCACCTGCTCGAACTTGGCTGCGCGCCGGGACCGAGGATGGGCGAACTACTGGCGGCGGCGTACGAGGCGCAACTCGACGGCCACTTCGGCGATCTCGACGGTGCGCTGACCTGGGCGCGCGAGCGCCTCTCGTGATCGCGCGCGCATTCAGGAAAGTTCGCTGAGCACCTTACGGACGGAGTCGGGGACCGGGATGGTCTGCCCCGTCTCGTGGTCCAGGCAGACCTGAACCGTCTCGGCTTCGGCGGCCAGACGCCCCGCTGCCTCGATGCGGTAGGCGAACGTGAAGCTCTTCTCTCCCAGCCTTTCGAGCCGCAATCCGACGCGAACCTCGTCGCCCAGTCGGACGGGCGAACGGTAGTCGAGGACCACCCGAGCGACGACGAAGGGCACGTCCGAGGCGCGACCCATGGAGCCGAACCGTCTCCAGAGCGCCACGCGTGCGAACTCGAGGTAGGTCACGAAGACGGCGTTGTTGACGTGGTCGAACGGGTCGAGGTCGCGCCACCGAACCTCGATCGGCACGACGAAGGGATAGCCTTCCATCGGCGGGTCATTCTCCTTCCAGCGATGCGAGCGCGAGCCTCACCACTTCGGCGACCGTGAACCCGTAGCGTTCGAAGACGATCTCCCCGGGGGCGGAGGCGCCGAAGCGAT
>CAZPJJ010000074.1:0-12924 GCA_964586535.1 uncultured Acidobacteriota bacterium
AGTCGCCTGTCCCCCTAAGTCGCCTGTCCCTGGGTGCGGGTCGGGGGAAGGGGTGGGCGGAAGCCGCGGAGGTCGGGGGCGCGCTCGGGGGTGAGGGCCATGACCTGGAAGCGCTGACCGCCGCCGGGGCCGGGCAGGATGAGCGCGCGGGCAGC
Organism: uncultured Acidobacteriota bacterium; assembly: GCA_964586535.1. Taxonomy (GTDB): domain Bacteria; phylum Acidobacteriota; class Polarisedimenticolia; order J045; family J045; genus CAZPJJ01. The sequence continues at coordinate 156 of CAZPJJ010000074.1, forward strand.
GAGGCGGCGGGCCAGGGCCTCGCGGTCCTCGGCGCCCGGGCCGTCGTCGCGGCGGGCGAGGTCGTCGACGAGGCCGAGCGCGACGAGGAAGCGCTCCTGCGAGACGGGCCCGGCGACATCGAGCCCGCAGAGGCGCGCGGCGTCGGCGACGTGCGACCAGTTGACGTGCGCGGTGATGTCGCATTCGCCGGGCGTCTCGAGCGGATCCTCGACGAGGCGATGCTTGCGATACGCGACGAGGGTGCCGTCGGCATGATCCTCGGCGGCGAGTTCGCGCGCCCGGTGCCCGTAGTCGACGAGCAGCGCGCCGAGCAGCGGCAGCCGCGCGATTCCCGCGATCATGTCCTCGATCGAGAGCGCGATCTCGGTGCGCCAGCCGACCTCGGCGCAGAGGCCGTAGCGCAGCGCGAGTTCTTCGAGCCGGGGATTCGTTAGCGGGCCGGGCTCGAGTTCGAGGCGCCCCTCAGGCGTCGCCCTCACCCACAGCTCGCGCAGGCCCTCGCCGACGCGGGTGATCGCATGCACGGGCAGCGCGTCGAGCACCTCGTTGGCCACGACGACCGTCGGCAGGGCCGACCCCTCCCGCGCTCCGATCGCCAGCGAACCGCCGCGGCCTCCAGCCGCGCTCGGCTCCCCCGACGCGCCTGACGCGTCCGGTCCGCCCATCGACTCCTCACCGCGACCCCCGGCTTCGATCTCATCGACGCCGCCGACCCAACGCATGACCACCGCATCGCCGCGCGCCTCGAGCCGCTCCCGCTGCCGGCGCGCTAGCGCCGGACTGCGCTCCACCAGCACCACTTCGGTAAGCCGCTCCAACACTTCGGGCGCATGCCGCGCGAGCCCATCCAGCATGTCGCTCGCCAAGAGCCCACGCCCCGGCCCCAGCTCGACCAGCCGCCACGTCCCCGCACAGCGCTCCGCGAGCTCCGCGACCTGCACCGCCAGCCGGCCGCCAAAGTCCGGCGAGACGTCCGACGACGTCGAGAAGCCACCCTCGCGGCCGGTCGTCGCGTCGGGACGCGTGTACACGCCGCCCCCCGGCTCGTAGAGCGCGCGCTCCATGAATTCGCGAAAGGTGATCCGGCCCGCCTGGGCTAGCCGCGCGCGAATCGCGCGGGCGGCGGCGTTCTCGCCGGGGGCGATCAATAGCGGCGGAACCGCTCGGCGGAAAGACCGGGGTGCCCCGGCAGGCGCTGGCGCGGGTACGTCTGGCTGGCGTAAGTGACCGGGTTCTGCGCGGTCGTCCCCGCGGGCGCGACTCGCACCGGATCGGCGCCGCCCTTCGCCTGCGCCTCTTTCCAGAGATCGAGCGCCGAGGGCTCGCCGCTCTGGATCTTGCGCTGCAAGAGGATCAGCGCGTCGATGATCGCCTCGGGACGCGGCGGGCACCCCGAGATGTACATGTCGACCGGGATCAGTTCATCGACGCCCTGCACCGTCGAGTACGAGTTCATCATGCCGCCCGACGACGCGCACGCACCGACGGCGAATGCCCACTTGGGCTCGGGCATCTGCTCGTAGAGCTTCTTCAGCGCCGGCGCCATCTTCTTGCTCACCGTGCCCGAAACGAGCATCAGGTCGGACTGACGCGGCGAGAAGCGCAGCGCCTCCGACCCGAAGCGCGAGATGTCGAAGCGCGACCCGACGACAGCCATCATCTCGATCGCGCAGCACGCGAGTCCCATCGGGAACGGCCACAGCGAGTGCTTGCGGCCGAGGTCGACGACCGCGGAAAGGCGCGTCGTGAAGACGCCGTCTTCGGGCTTCTCGAGGATCTGCGGGTTTACCCAGGCCTTCATGCCGCGGATCCTAACCCGGATCATCGATCAAGCCCAGGCCGGAAACGCCGGACCTGCGTGGCGGTCGATCGCTCCCTTCCCGCCCCCTAACCCGCGTTCGGGACGCGTCGAAAGCCCTTCGTGGCGCGGGATTCGACAAACCCGAAGCGGCACCGCAGGCAATCTCGCTGCTCACGAGAATTGTTGCCCGCCCGGGGGTTAACCGTAGCTTTCATCGACCGACCCGGGGAGTGCCCCCCCCGAGTCCGAGGTGTGCCGATGCTTCGAGCGCTCCCAATCCCCGCTCTCGCCCTCCTCGTGTGCGCGATCGCCATCTCCGCGGTGCCGGCCGAGGGCCCCGCCCCCGTCCGCATCGCCGACGAGATCGCCGCGTCGATCGCGAGCCCGCACCCCTACGCCGGCTCCTCCACCGGCGCACGCGAGATCGCCTGGTCGCACGTCGTCCACCGTGCCGGCGCCTCGTACGTCGCCGTGCGCATCGCGGCGATCGACCTCGCACCTGGCGACGAACTCGTGCTCACGGATCCCGCGGGCCGCTATCGACACGTCTATCGCGGTCGCGGTCTCAACGAGAGCGGCGGTGGCTTCTGGGCGCTCTCCATCCTCGGCGACACCATGCACGTCGCGCTCGAGACGCAGAGCACGGAAGGCCACGGCCACTTCGGCGTGACGATCGATCGCATCGCTTACGGCTTTCCCACCGAGAGCCCGCCCGAGATCGAAGCCGTCTGCGGCCCCGAGGACTTCCGCGACATCGAGTGCTACAAGGACACCTATCCGCAGGCTTACCAAAAGGGCCGCGCGGCGGTGCGCCTGATCAAGAACGGCTCGGCGCATTGCACCGGCTGGCTCGCCTCCTGCGAAAACCACATCATCACCAACGAGCACTGCGTCGGCTCGCAGAGCGAGCTCGATCAGATCGAATTCCAGTTCGAGTACAAGCGCCCCGGCTGCAACGCGGGCACGGCGACCGTCGAGCTGCAGTTGCAGGGCGGCACGCTCCTCGAAGTGGACCCAGGACTCGACTACGCGTTCATCATGCCCGCGCTCGCGGGCCACGATCCGCAGGCCACCTATGGCTTCATGCAATGGGAGACGCGCCTGCCCGACGTCGGCGAGCTGATGTACATACCTGGGCATCCGTCCGGCGACCCCAAGCGCCTCTCCATCGAGAGCACGCACCCCAACGACCCCGGCGTCTGCGATGTGCATTCGGTTTCGGAGCCGCCCTGCACCGGCGGTCCCGTGCCCGAAGTCGGCTACTACTGCGACACCGAAGGCGGATCCTCGGGCTCGCCCGTCCTCTCGTACGAGACGCACAAAGTCATCGCGCTCCATCACTGCGCAAACTGCCCGAACCGCGGCGTGCCGATCGTCGACGTCTACAACGACATCCAGGCCTCGTCGCATCCGCTTCCCGCGTGCTCGACCTGCCAGCCCGTCGGCGTGCCCCAGGATCTCGTCGCCTCCTCGCCCGAGGACAACGCCGTGAACCTCTCGTGGGCTCCCGTCGACGGCGCCGCGGCGTATGTCATTCATCGCTCGCCCACGTCCTGCGACGAAGGCATGGTCGCGATCGGCCGCACCGCCGAGACGACCTACCTCGACGAGGACGTCGGCGGCGGCATCACCTACTACTATCGCGTCGCATCCGAAAGCATCTGCGGCGCGCTCTCGCCGCTCTCGGAGTGCGCGATCGTCACGCCCTCCGGCGAGTGCACCGAGCCGCCCACCTTCGACGGCCTCGTCACCGCCGAGACCTCGCGCACCAACGAGTGCGGCATCGACCTCACCTGGAGTGCCGCGACCGCGCGCTGCGGCGCCGCGCGCTACAACGTCTATCGCTCGACCGTCCCCGACTTCGTACCCGGCCCCGGCAATCTCGTCGCGTCCTGCGTCGCGCTGAAGCGCTACACCGACACGACCGTGCTCCCAGGCACCGACTATTTCTATGTCGTTCGCGCCGAGGACGAGGGGAAAGTCGGCGGCGGCCCCTGTAACGGCGGCAACGAAGAGCAGAACACCGTCGCGCGCCGCTCCGAGGCGACCGGCCCCGACACGATCTTCTACACGCAGGATTTCGAGACGCAGATCGGCTGGGTGCTGACCGGAGAATGGCAGATCACCGCGCCGCTCGGCCTCGGTGGAGCATCCGCAGGCGGCCTCGGCAACCCCGATCCGCAGTCCGCGGCGTTCGGATCCGGCGTGCTCGGCCTCGACCTCACCGGCAAGGGTAACAACCTCGGCAACTACGAGAACGGCTCGAACGGCGAGTTCGCCGCGAGCCCGCTCATCGACGGGACCGGTCACGACGAAGTCCGCGTGCGGTTCTGGCGCTGGCTCAACGTGCAGCGCCAGCCCCAGGACCGCGCCGTCTTCGAGGTCTGCGACGCGCTCGGCTGCGACACCGCCTGGGCCAACCCCACCGTCGACATGTGGGACGACGCTTGGCAGATCGTCGACGTCGATGCCACCGCGCGCCTCGCCAATACCGCGCAGGGCCGCGTGCGCTTCGGCATGCAGAGCGACGGCAGCGGTCACGCTTCCGGCTGGAATGTCGATCGACTCGAGGTCTACGAGCCGTCGACATGTCTCGCGGGAAGCGCCAACATCGCGCCCATCCCCGATGGCCACTTCGCCAGCGGCGCCGCCATGACCGCCGCGCGCGCCGCGGACGGCCGCATCGAGTTGGCCTGGGACAGCACGCGCTGCCAACCGCCCGTCACCAACCTCTTCTACGCCGACGCATCGTCGCTCGCGACCTACGCCTACGACGGCGCGCTCTGCGCCGTCGGCGCGAGCGGCTCTGCGACAGTCGCGATCCCCGATCCCGCTCCCGGCTCGTTCACCTGGTGGGTGCTCGGCGGCGCGCAGGGCAGCACCGAGGGCATCCACGGCTACGCCTCGACCGGCGCGATCCGCGCGGCGAACGCCGGAGGCCGCTGCGGCGTGATCGATCAATCGACCGCGGGATTCTGCCCCTGAGGGGGGCCGCGGGGGAGCGGTCGATCTATCGCGCTCGTCGAGTGATCGATGAGCGATCGATGAGCGATTCCCAGATCGCCTCGTCCTGCGAAGGAAGCGAGTTTCGCGCCCCTTCGCGGCGTACTGTCACCGGAAGCGCGGACGGCCGCTGATCAGCGTAGGTCCGGCGGCCCGCCGAGCGACCGTCCCGCGGCGTATACATCGATCAGCGATATGACGAGTTGGTAACGTCACGTGCATTGCCGAAGAAGTGAGCGCGGGGGCGGTTGACAAGACGGCGGGGGGGGGGCGTACTTCACCCAAGTCGACCGATTCCCGGTCGGCGTCCGTTGGGGGAAGCCAGTGATGTTGAGGCGAACACTCGTCACGGCGGTGCTTGCGGCAGTGCTCTCGCTCTTCGCGGTCACCGATCTGCAAGCGGCCACGGTCAAGCAGATCATCCTGGCGGAGGTGGATCCGGGAGGCGCGCAAGGGACTCAGGTGAAGTTCTACGACGAGCTGACGCCCGAGCAGCAGGCTGAGTTCAATGCGAGCTACGAAACTGACAAGGGGACTTTCATCTCGGCCGTCGCAGCTCTGTCTTGGAAATCGGGCGGAGAGAAGCGCGTGCAAACGACGGGGATCTTCGTCGTCCTCATCGACGGCGGTCGTATCGCCGTTCCCGTCTCCGTCACCTGCCGACATTCGGGCTGCGGGCCTGGCTGCGAGGTCGCCGGCTGCAACCCGGCTGTCGTGAGCGGGTCGGTAGGTTGCACCGGAGGCTCGTGCGACGGAAGCAACTGCGAAGGGCTCATCTGTTCCAAGTCGACGACACTGAGCGCGTCGGGCTTCGTCGTGTTCGGCTCCGTTGAGTCTCCCTGAAGAACCATCTCGAGTCGTGCGGGAAATTCCCGGTCGTCGAGAGGCGAGACTCGCAGAGATTGGACGTCGAGGCTTGCTGAGGTTGAGCGGCGAGGCTCGCCACACACAGCGCCGCCCGAAACACACATCGGTTCTCGCGACAGCGACCGTGCATTTCGAGGGGTCCCGTGTACACGAGACCTTCTGTTTTGCAGCGCGTCGTCGTCGCGCGCACCCACGCCGTGCTCCGCGAATGAGCGATCGTTCATTCTCGGGGGGCCCGTGTACACGGGACCCCTTGTTCTGAAGGCACGCTCACACGGGACCCCCCAATTTGAAAGATCCACACCGAGATCCGCTTGCGAAGTGCGCGGTGTCGCCTCGAATTCCATATGCAGACGACCGATATTGCGCAAAAAGAAGGCCCCCGAAGCAAAAATCTTTCAAAAGAGGGGGACTCGTGCGAAGGATCTTTCAGTTCCGGGGGACTCGTGTACACAGGACCCCCCGTTCTGCAACGCGGCGCCGTCGCGCGCCCCGTCGCCGCACTCCGCGGATGCGCGATCGCTCATTCGCGAGGTCCTCGTGTACACGGGACCCGTCGATTTGAGCGAGCGTCCGCGCCGGACATCTCGTCACTCGGCGCGCCATCGTCGCGGATCGCTGCGCCCACACTCCCCGCCCGCGCTTCGCGCTCCCCAGCCACCCCCGCTCCCCCGCTGCGTCGCGCCCTCGTCCGCCGTCGCGCTCCCCTGGCCCGCGCCCCGCTCGCTTCCCGCGTTCCTCTCCCCCCGCCCGGCCCCGCTCTCCCTCACGACGACGGCGCGTTCCCCGTGAAGTGCAGGATCACCTCGTCGCCGAGGTGCTTGCGCAGGAAGGTCGCGAGGCGCCGCTTGAGCTTGACCTCGGCTTGGCGCATGGCCTCGCGAGTCACGCCGAAGCGATCGCCGAGTTCTTGCAGCGTCAGCGGATCCTCGGCGACGAGGCGGCCGTCGAGCAGCGCGCGCTCGCGCTCGTCGAGGTCGGCGCGGAATTCTTCGATCGCGGCGTCGATGCGCTGCTTGAGGTCGCTCGCGACGACGACGTCCTCGGCGCTGGCGCCCGGCGCGGGCAGCACGTCGGCGACGGTGAAGTCACCTTCCTCGCTCAGCGGCGCGTCCACCGAGAGGTCGGGCGACCGCAAGGCGCGATCGACGTCGGCGACGTCGTCCTCGGTGACGCCGAAGCGCTCGGCGAGCAGCTTGGTGGTTGCCGTGATGCCCTGCGCCTCGAGCTTGCGCTGCTCGCGGCGCAGGTTGTAGAGCAGCTTGCGCCGCGCGTTGGTGGTGCCGACGCGCACGAGGCGCGCGTTGTCCATGAGGTATTTGAGGATGTAGGCCTTGATCCACCACGCGGCGTAGGTCGAGAAGCGCACGCCTTGCTCGGGGTCGTAGCGCTTGAGCGCCTCGAGCAGGCCGACGTTTCCCTCCTGGATGAGGTCCATGACGTTGCGCAGCGCACGCCTGTACATGAGCGCGAGCTTGACGACGAGCATGAGGTTGGCGCTGACGAGGCGGCGCGCGGCGTCGGCATCGCCGGTGTCGCGATAGCGCTCGGCGAGCGCGGTCTCCTCATGGCGGTCGAGCTGCTCGAAGCGCCGCACCTGCTCGATGTAGTGCGCGAGCGGATCGCCGACTGCGGGGACGGCGCCGCGCGCGCGCACGAGGCTGCGCCCCGGCGCCCCGCCAACGACCTCGGCGTCGAATTCGCCATCGATCTCGGCGACGACCTCGGCGTCGACGACCGCATCGACGTCATCCGCGCTCTCCTTCCCGCTCCCCGCGCCGCTCTCCTCTCCGCCTTCCTCCCCACCCTTCTCTCGCATCTTCTCCTCAACCTCGCCGAGCTTGGCGATGATGGGCAGGTCGGCGGGGAGGATGGGTAGGTCGGGCATCTCGCCGGGGGTGAACCAGCCGAGGTCGGCGACCTCGAGCGCGACGGGCTCGTCACCGACGATGCGCGCCTGCAGGAAGTTGAGCTCGACGCGCTTCTCGGGATAGTCGTGCGTGACCACCCAGAGCGGGCGGATGTCCACGACGCGCACGCCCAGCTCTTCGCGAAGCTCGCGCGCGAGTCCCTCTTCGATGGTCTCGTCGGGCTCGAGCTTGCCGCCGGGGAACTCCCAGTAGCCCTCCATGTGCGCGCCGGGCAGGCGCTGCGTCAGGAGGAAACGCCCGCCACGCGGGATGACGGCGGCAACGACGCGGATGGCGCGGGGCTCGGACAACTCGGGGCCTCGGGGTGGCCTTCGCGGCCGTCCCGGATGATAGGGACGGCCGTCGCGGGCGGTCAAACGACCTCCCCCCACGGTGCATGGAAGATTGTGGGACCCGCGCAACGCGCCTTCCCGCCGGATACGCCGGTTTCTCACGGCGCCAACGCGGGAATCAGCCTCCGTAGAGTCCGGAGCCCGTGGCTCCGACGGCTAACGCGTATCGCTCGCCGTCAAAACACACCGAATCTGTCCCGCGGCATGGAGCCGATTCGCTAAGTCGCGTCGCGAACAGAGGTTCCTGGCCGGCCGTCTCCAACAATCTTCCAAACACCGTGGGGGAAGGGGTTTGCCGTAGCGGCCCGTGCCCCGTAGTTTCTCCGTCTCGGCCTGGGGAGCGCTCCTCGCACTCTCCCTGCGCCCGAGGCGGAGACCTCGCGTGAAGCCCATCACGACCCGCCCCGTTCCCTCGCCCGCCCTTCTCCCCACCTTCGCCATCGTTGCCATCGCCGCCATCGCGGTGTTCGCACCCGTCTCGGTGGCCGCCGCCGCCGACGCCGGCCCCGGCCCGGTCCGCATCGCGGACGAGGTCGAAGCGGCGATCGCGAGCCCGCAGCCCTATCCCGGCTCGGCTTCGGGCGCCCGCGAACTCGCGTGGTCGCACGTGATCCGCCATCCGGGCGCTTCGTACATCGCGGTGCGCGTCGCGGCGATCGACCTCGCGCCGGGCGACGAACTCGTGCTCACCGATCCCACGGGACGCTACCGCCACGTCTACCGCGGCCGCGGTCTCGACGAGAGCGGCGGCGGCTTCTGGGCGCTTTCGATCATCGGCGACACGATGCACGTCTCGCTCTACACGCAGGCGGCCGCCAACCACGGGCATACGGGCGTCACGATCGACCGCATCGCGCACGGCTTCCCGCTCGAGAGCCCGCCGGAGGTCGACGCGCTCTGCGGCGCCGAGGACTTCCGCGACATCGAGTGCTACGAGAACACCTACCCGGAGGCGTACCAGAAGGGCCGCGCGGCCGTGCGCCTGATCAAGAACGGCTCGGCGCACTGCACGGGCTGGCTGGCGTCGTGCGAAAACCACATCATCACGAATCAACACTGCGTGGGCTCGCAGAGCGAACTGGCGCAGATCGAATTCCAGTTCGAGTACAAGCGGCCCGAATGCGGCAGCGGCACGCCGGCGGTCGAGCTGCAATTGCAGGGCGGTACGCTCCTCGAGGTGAACGCCGGCCTCGACTACGCGCTGATCATGCCCGCGCTGGCGGGCAACGATCCGCAGGCCACCTACGGCTTCATGCAGTGGGAAACGCGCCTGCCCAATGTCGGCGAACTGATGTACATCCCCGGGCATCCGTCGGGCGACCCGAAGCGCCTCTCGATCGAGAGCACGCATCCCAACGATCCCGGCCTCTGCGACGTGCACTCGATCTCGGAGCCCACCTGCACGGGCGGTCCGGTGCCCGAGGTCGGCTACTACTGCGACACCGAGGGCGGATCCTCGGGCTCGCCGGTGCTCTCGTACGAGACGCACAAGGTGATCGCGCTGCACCACTGCGCGAACTGCCCCAACCGCGGTGTGCCGATCCTGGACGTCTACAACCACATCCAGGCGTCGGGGAATCCGCTGCCGGCGTGCTCGACGTGTCAGCCGGCGGGCGTCCCGCAGGATCTCGTCGCGACGAGCCCCGGCGACAACCGCATCTTCCTCGATTGGGAGGCGGTACCCGGCGCGGTGCGCTATCACATTTATCGCTCGACGCAGAGCTGCGACGAGGGGCTCACCCACATCGGCACCTCGACCGAGGCGAGCTATCTCGACGAGAATGTGGGCGGCGGCATCACGTACCACTATCGCGTGACGTCCGAGAGCATCTGCGGCGCCGAATCAACGCGCTCTGAGTGCGCCTTCGCGACGCCTTCGGGCACGTGCAACGAGCCGCCGCGCTTCGACGGTCTCGCGAGCGCGACGACCCCCACCGCGAGCGGCTGCGCCGTCGACCTCTCGTGGCCCGCGGCTACCGCGCGCTGCGGCTCGGTGCGCTACAACGTCTATCGTTCGACCGTGCCCACCTTCGAGCCGGGCCCGGGCAACCTGGTCGCGTCGTGCTTGACGGCGACGACTTGGCGCGATACCGACGTGCTTTCGCGCACACCGTATTTCTATCTCGTGCGCGCCGAGGACGATGCCGAGGGCGGCAGCGGGCCGTGCAGCGGCGGCAACGAGGAGCGCAACGCGGTCGTGCGCACCATCGAAGCGCGCGGCCCCGACGCGATCATCGCGCGCAACGCCTTCGACGGACCGGAGGCCCCGTGGCAGCTCGGCGCCGAGTGGCAGATCGCTGTCCCGCAGGCGAAGGGCGGCACCGACGGCGGCGGCCTCGGCGGCCCCGACCCGCTCGGCACGCCGACGGGCCCCGGCGGCGCGCTCGGCCTCGATCTGAGTGGCCAGGGCGCCTTCGCCGGCAACTACGAGAACAACATGTCGAGCGTCGCCACGAGCGCCGCGATGGACACGCGCGGCCACGACGAGGTGCGCCTGCGCTTCTGGCGCTGGCTCTCGGTGAACAAGGCGCCCGCCGATCGCGCGACGCTCTCTGTCTGCCGCGGCACCGCGGACTGACGCGAGATCTGGAGCAACCCGACGACGGTCGACATGCGCGACACCGCGTGGACGCTCGTCGACGTGGACGTGTTGGAGCATCTCGCCGACACCGCGGACGCGCGCGTGCGCTTCGGCATTGCGAGCGACGCGAGCGGCGTCGCCGCGGGTTGGACGATCGACACGCTCGAGCTCTACGACCCAACCTCCTGCTCGACGAGCGCGATCGGCGTTCCGCCGGTACCCGACGGACGTCTCGCCCCCGGCGTGGCGATGACGGCCACGCGGGCCGCTGGCGGCGAGATCTCCCTCGCCTGGGACGCGACCGCGTGCGCGTCCCCCGCCTACAACCTCTTCCATGGCACGCAGAACGGACTCGCCAGCTACACGTACACCGACGCCCTCTGCAGCCTCTCCGGCGGATCGGCCACGGTCGAGCTTCCCGAGCCGGCGCCGGGCGGGCTGGTGTGGTTCGTGGTGGCGGGCGAGGAAGGCGGGGTCGAGGGCCCGCACGGCTACACGTCGGGCGGCGCCTTGCGGCCGGCGAGCGCGGGCTCGCTCTGCGGCATCACCCGCCAGTCGACGGCCGGCACCTGCCAGTGATCCTCGCGAGGACTATGCTCGCGCGCGATGGGTGAGCAAGGAGAGCTGATCGCAACGATGGCCGTCATCGCCTCCGGGGCGATCCTCGGCCGTCTTCAGGTTCGCGGCGTCCGCCTGGACGTCACTGCCGTGATGCTCGTCGGCGTCCTCGCCGCGCACCTCGGCGTGACGCTCTCGCCGGCGCTCGGCCTTTTCGGTCTGCTGCTCTTCCTCTACGCCATCGGCGTGCAGGCCGGTCCCTCGCTGCGCGGGCTGGGCCGCAAAGAGCTGCGCACGGCGCTCATCCCCCTCGCCGCGGTGCCCCTGCTCGCCGCTGCCACCGTCGGCGTGGCGCTGCTGGTGGGGCTGCCGCTGGCGACGGCGCTGGGGGCGTTCGCAGGGCTCTTCTCGTCCGGAGCGGCGCTCGCGATCATCGAGCACCGCGGCTCGCCCGGCGAAGCGGCGGCGGGCTTTGCGATCGCCGCGCCGCTCTGCTCGCTGCTCGTCATGCTCATCGCGCAGGCCTGGCACGCGCGCATCGGCCCGCGCGTGCAACCCGAGATCGACGCCTGGAACGCCGAGATGCGCCGCGGCGCCGTCCGCCCGATCAGCGCGCGCATCGTCGTCTTTCGCGAGGAGGCCGTCGGCAAGACGCTGCGCGAACTGCGGCTCGCCTGCCCCGTGCTCGCGGTGCACCGCGGCGAGGCGGTGCTTTTGGCGCGCGGCGACACACGCCTCGAGCCCGGCGACATCGTGCGCGTCAGCGGCACGGGCGCCGAGCTGCGCAAGACGGCGCGCGCGCTGGGCCGACTCAGCCCGGGCCGCGGGCGGCGCTCGGAGATCGAGCCCCTCGTGCGCAAGTACTTCGTCTCGAATCCGCGGGTGATCGGCGAGCGCCTCGAGACTCTCCTGCTCCGCGAGCGCTACGACGCGACGATCACGAGGGTGCGCCGCGCGGGCATCGATCTCATCCCCCGCCCCGGTTTCCGCTTTCGGTGGGGTGATCGCGTCCAGGTGAGCACGTCCCCGACCAGCGACGACCGCCTGCGCGCGCTCTTCGGCGACGACGCGCACGGCCTCGAGCGCTTCGCGTTCCCGCGCGCGGCGCTCGTGATCTTTCTCGGCGGCGTGTTGGGCGCGCTGCCGCTCGGCCTCGCGGACGGCCGCGAGGTGCGCCTGGGGCCCGCCGTGGGCGTCCTCGCGCTGAGCCTGCTGACGAGCGCGCTCCACCGCACGGGCCCGCTGATCTGGAGCCAGCCCGCGCGCACGCTCGCCCTGCTCACGCAAATCGGCCTGCCGCTCTTCCTCGCGCAAGTCGGCAACGCCTCGTACGCGGGTCTCACCGCCGCCTGGCAGGGTCACGGGCCGCGGCTCGTCGCGCCGGTGCTCGTCTCGGTCGCGCTCGGATGCGCCGGTGCTTGGATCGCGGGGCGCGCGCTCGGTTACGGTCCGCTCGCGACGCTCTCGACGCTGCCAGCGCTGACGCTCAACACGCCGGCCTACACGCTCGTGCAAGATCGCCACCGCGAGCGCATTCCCTCCGCGATCTACGCCGCGGTCTATCCGATCACGAGCCTCGTGATGCTCTCGCTCTTCGTCCTGCTCTCGATCGCGCTGCCGAATTGACCACGGTGCCCGGGAGATTGTTGGCGAGAGTGTCCGCATGCGGACGGATGCCCGGGGCGCGGACGGACA
>CAZPJJ010000075.1:0-12895 GCA_964586535.1 uncultured Acidobacteriota bacterium
CATCAAGCTCGCGAACAACGAGCCGACCGTACCGAACTACGAGTCGAGCCAGATCTACACCTTCGTACAGGACAACCACGGCGCGGGCATCCAGCACGTCGCCTTCCACGTGCCGCAGATCCTTCCCGCGGTCGAAGGCCTGCGGAAGCAGGGCATCGAGTTCCTCGATACACCCGCGACCTACTACGACATGCTCCCGAGCCGCATGGCGGCGCGGCGCGTGCCGGGGCTCAAGGAGCGCATCGAGGATCTCCGTCCGCTGGGCATCCTCGTCGACGGCGAAGACGACAAGTACCTGCTGCAGATCTTCATGGTCGAAGGCGGCGTGCTCTATGAGGACCAGAAGGCAGGACCCTTCTTCTACGAAGTCATCCAGCGCCGCGGCGCGCGCGGCTTCGGCGAGGGCAACTTCCGTGCGCTCTTCGAGGCGATCGAGCGCGATCAGGCGCAGCGCACGGCGGCAGAGCGGCAGCTCGACGCCGGCGCGGGATCATGATCGATCGGCCGTTCCGCAAGGCGATCCGATTCGTTGTCCGACCGCGCTCACGATGAGGCGAGCCGCGTCCTCGATCGTCACCGTGCCGAGATTCACGACGACGTCGTAACCCGTCGGATCCTCGATGTCGCGACCGAAAGTCTGCCTGATGAAGCGCCGCTGCTCGGCATCGTGGTGCAGCAGTTGCGTGCGCGCCTCGTGGGCGGTCAGGTTGTGCTCGCGCGCGACGAGCCGTTCGATTCGCGTCTCCAAGTCGGCGACCGCACGCACGCGCAGGCCGCATGCCGAGCGCAGCAGCCAATTCGCCCCGCGGCCGAGGATGACGACGCGGCCCTCGTGGGCGAAGGCGATGACCGCACGCGCCATCGCGCGCAGGTATCCGGCCTGGCCCGGATCGTCCGGAACGAGCAAATGCGACACGTAGTCGTCGAAGAGCCCCGCGGCATGCTCGTCGCGGAGCGAGAGGGCCGACTCGGAGCCTTCGCCCGCGTGAACGATGGCCGCGATGAGCTCGCGGTCGACGACCCGCCAGCCGAGCGGAGCGGCGATACGCGCGGCCAGCTGTGCGCCGCCGGTGGCGAGCTGCCTCGACACCGTCACGAAAGGCCCTTCGTGACGAAGACGTTCCGTTGCCTCGGCGTCGGCGACTCCGGCGAGTTCTTTGAGCTGACGCCAGCGCGCTTGGTGTTCGACGAGGGCTTCGGTTCTTCGCGTTCGCGTCATGGGACGTTCCTCCTCGAGGAACGGTGAGCGCGCCGCCGGTCTCGACTCGGGCCGGGCGCGCCCGGCGACCGACCTCGACCGAATTGTAGCTCCGCTCACTCGGGGAGGGGATGCGCGTCGTCGTCGATCGGCGCGTCCTCGTACAAGAGCAGCCCCAGCGCCTCGTAGTGCGGCCGCAGGCGGGCCGGGAGCAGGTGGATGCGCTTCAGATTGGGGACGATCCGCCGGAACATGGAGGCGCGGAACGAGCGCATGAAGCGCGACGCCAGCACGAGTTCGTCCCAGGCTGGGCGCGGGATGAGGTGCGCGTAGAACTCGTCGTAGAACTCGTGCGCGAGGAAGCGATTGCGAAGCAGCACGCAGGTCTCGAAGGCCTGATCCTCGCGTTCCCGGCGCTCGCGCTCGGTCAGCTCGTCCTTGTAGAACGAGGCGAGCGACACGACGCCGTAATGGACGTGCCTCGCCTCGTCGGTGATCACGTAGCGCAGAAGTTCCGCGAGGAGCGGCTCTTTCGTGTTCTGGCGCGTCGTGCCGAAAGCGCCGAGCGCGAGGCCTTCGATCATGATCTGCATGCCGAGGAACTTCATGTCCCAGCGGCTGTCGCGCATGAGCGAGTCGATGACGACGAAGAGGTTGTCGTTGATCTCGTAGCGGCGTTCGAGCTTCTCGTCGAGGTAGCGCGAGAACACCTCGACGTGACGGCCCTCGTCGACGACCTGTGTCGATCCGTAGAGCTTGGAATCGAAGCCGCGGACGGCCTCGGTCACCTGGCACGCCGCGAGGAGCGCGCCCTGCTCACCGTGCAGGAACTGGCTGAGCAGCCACGCGAGCAGGGCGTGGCGGTGACCGCGCTGCGTGCGCTCGTCGAGCGCACGGTAGGCGGGGATCTCGCAGAGCGGAAGCGCTTCGTCGGCGATCAGCTCGCGCTCGGGATCGAGCGGATCGACGCTGGTCGACCAGTCGAGATCGCGGTCGGAATCCCACTGGCCGCGTTTCGCGGCGATGTAGAGCTTCTGCAGCTCGGCATTCTGCCTCGCGTAGGTCCAGTCGAACGCCGCTTCGTGCGCCGCGGGCATGATCGTCTTGGGCGAGGACTTTCCCTGCTGGAGGATCATGCCGCGCACGACCGAAGCGCCGAGCCGGCGAGCGCTCTTCCATACGGGCAATCCTTCGGTGCGGCGAGCCAGTTCCGTCACGTTGCGGAGATTGCGGGCGAGCTGCCGCCAGTCTCTCATCGGGGGGCTTCTTCGCAGAGCAGCAGGCGGCGCGCGAGAGTGCGCGACTCGGATGCGCTCCAAAGGGGTGTCGCGAGCGAACCGGCGCCCGCTTGGAGGAGCGCATTCGAGGCGATCGTGAGGAGCGCCGAGCGCAGCGGGTAGTTGCGTGGCACGAGAGGCCCGGCGAGGACGCGGAGGTCCGACTCCAGGGCGTCGAGCAACGCACGGCCGCGTTCCGCGATGAGCGCGCGTCCGGGACCGTCGCTCGCGAGCATCTCGCGAACCAACAGGCGCGCCACCCATGGCTCGCGCTCGAGGAGGGCCGAGAAAGCGTCGAAGAGCGCGAGCGCCGCCCGCGCGTAGCCGCGGTGCGCACCCCGCGCGTCGCTCAGCGATCGCCCGATCGCGGCGAAGGCGCGGGCGACGACGGCCTCGTAGAGCGCGGCCTTGGTGGGGAAGTGGTGGAGAAGGGAAGGGCGCGTGATGCCAGCGTCTTGCGCGATTTCCTGTAGTCCGGCGCGATCGAAACCGCTCTCCGCGAAACGGGCCGACGCCGCCTCGATGAGGCGTTCGGCGGTGGGAACGAGCATCGCGTCCGATCGGGGTCGGGCCATGGCGCGAGACCTTAACCTACCTTGCGGTAGATTACAAGTTCGGCTAAACGAGTCATTTTTCTACTCGAGGTTGAGCAAGGCGACGCCGGCGACTCCGACGAAAGTGCCCAGCACGGACCGCGCGCCGATTGGTTCGTGAAGCACGAAGCGCGCGATCGGTAGCGAGAAGATCGGCGTCGTTGCCAAGAGCGCCGCGGAGGTCGCGGCGGGAACGTCGCGGATCCCGCGCATCATGAAGTACACGGCGATGACGGTTCCCAGGAACGCCGGGAACGAGAGCCGGCGCCAGACGCCGAACGAACTCAGGGGACGCAACGCGCGGCGCCCGCGATTGGAGAGCGCCAAGAGGACGAGAAGCCCGAGAGAGGCGGCGCCCAAGCGCATCGCACTCGCCGGCACGAGACCGATCTCCTGCAGCGGTCCGCGATTCATGATGATGCCCGCTGCCTGGCAGGCCGCCGCGCCGAGTCCCGCAGCGAGAACGAACGCGCCGCTCTTCGCCCCAGCGGGAGCGATCGCGCGGTCGGCGGCTGTTCCTCGCGTGCGGACACGGTCCGTTTCGACGAGTGTGACGCCGGCGAGGATGAACGCGATCCCCAGCCAGCCCGCACCCGTGGGCCGTTCGCCATAGATGGGCACCGCGGCGAGTGCCGCGAGCAGGGGCGACGTGTTGAAGATCACGAGCGCTCGCTGCACGCCGCCCGCGCGAATGGCAAGGAAGAGCAGCGAGTCGCCGATCGCCATGCCGACGAACCCGGAGAGCGCGACGATCAGCCACAGTCCGGGCCGTGCGGCGACGTCAGGGATCGCTCCCAGAACGAGGGTCGCCGCCGCGAACGCGAGTGCCGCGAGGGAACTCTTGCCGAGGTTCACCGCGGCAGGGCCGTTCTCTTCGATGAGCGGCCTAAAGAGCGCGACCGCGATCGCCCAAAGCGCCGACGCCGCGAGACAGGACCACACACGAGCCTCAGAGCGCGCCGCTCGCGCTCGAGAGCGCGGCGGTCTGGGCGAAGACGCGGACCGTCTCGGCCTGGATCTCGACGGTGGCTTCGATCGGGGACGCGTAGCCCCCGGCCATCACGACCACCACGGGCAAACCCAGGCGATCGCAGGCCTCGCGCACCAGACGATCGCGCTCGACGAGCCCCTGGCGCGTGAGTGCGAGCTTGCCGAGCCGATCACCCGCGAAGGGATCCGCTCCGGCGAGGTAGCACGCGAAGTCGGGCCGCGACCGTTCCAGCGCTTCGGCGAGCGCGCCGCGGAAGGTCTCGAGGTAGCGCTCGTCGCCCGTCCCGTCGGGGAGCGCGAGGTCGAGATCACTGCGTTGCTTGCGGGCCGGGAAGTTGTTCTCGCCGTGAATCGAGAACGTGAACACGCTCTCATCCCCGGAGAAGATCGCGGCCGTTCCGTCGCCCTGATGAACGTCGGCGTCGACGACGACGACGCGGCGGACAAGGTCGTCGGCCTGGAGCGCACGAATCGCCACGGGCACGTCGTTGAAGACGCAGAAGCCCGCGCCGAAATCCGGGAAGGCGTGATGCGTGCCCCCACCGAGATAAATGCCCGTCCCGTGCGCGACCGCCGCTCGCGCGGCGGCGATCGTCGCCCCCACGGAGCGCAGAGACCGCTCGGCGAGTCCGGAAGACCACGGCAAGCCGATCCGCCGCTGCTCCTGCTCGGAGAGCCTGCCCAGGACGACGCGGCTGACGTAACCCGGCGTATGAACGCGTTCGAGATCGACGGTCGAGGCCCGCGGAGCGATCGCGAGCGCGCTCGCGCGTACGATGCCGAGCGCGACGACGCGTTCGCGCAGCAGTCGGTATTTCGCGACCGGGAAGCGGTGATCGGGGGGGAGCGGGATTTCGAAAGTATCGGTGTGGAAGACGTTCAATCTCGGGAGCCTCGGCGGCGGAGGTTGACACGAGGTCGGTCGCATATCAACGAAGGGTGGCCGACGCGCCGCGAAACGGTAATCTCGGCAACGTCCCGCCGGGGACGCGAAAGGAACCCCCCATGATGTTCGATCCCCTCTATTGGGTCGTGATCGGCGCCGGACTCGTTCTCAGCCTCCTCGCGCAGGCCCGGGTCAAGAGCGCCTTCGCCAAATACAGCAGGATGGCCACGCGCTCCGGGCTCACCGGCGCTCAGGTCGCCGACCGGATCCTCCGCGAGCACGGCATCCACGATGTGCGCGTCGAACCCGTTGCCGGGACTCTCTCCGACCACTACGACCCGCGTGGGAAGGTCCTCCGGCTCTCCGAACCCGTCTTCGGTGGCCGAAGCATGGCGGCCTTCGGCGTCGCGGCCCACGAGGTGGGCCACGCAATCCAGCACGCGCAGGGCTACGCGCCGCTCCAGTTCCGCTCGGCGTGGGTGCCCGTGGCCAACATCGGAAGCGGGCTCTCGATGGTCGTGCTCATTCTCGCGGCGGTCATGGGCGGCGCGGCGACGGCGCTGGGCGGGACTCTCGCCTGGGTTGGCGTCCTGCTCTTCGCGACGACGACGGTCTTCACGCTCGTGACGCTTCCGGTCGAGTTCGACGCGAGCCGCCGGGCGCTGCTCACCCTGCAGAAGGGCGGCTACGTCAGCACGGACGAGCTCGCGGGCGCGCGCCGCGTATTGAACGCCGCGGCGCTCACCTATGTCGCGGCCTTCGTCACGTCGCTCCTCACGCTGCTCTACTGGATGGCGCAACTCGGGCTGCTCGGGGGGCGTCGCGACTAGCGAATCTCGGCGCCTCGACGCCCGGGCCCGCGACGGGCATCATCCCTCGCCATGCTGACCTGCACCAATCTCTCCAAGAGCTACGGCGCCCGTACGCTCTTTTCCGGCGCTTCGCTCCAACTCAACGCGGGGCGCCGCTACGGCATCGTCGGGGCCAACGGATCCGGCAAGTCGACGCTCCTGCGCATCCTCGCCGGCGATGAAGAGGCGAGCGACGGCGAGATCCAGCTGCCGCGGCGCGCGCGCGTGGGCGTGCTGCGGCAGGATCACTTCCGCTACGAGAACGACCGAATCGTCGATGTCGTGATGATGGGCCGCCCCGAGCTCTGGGAGGCCCTCGTCGCCAAGGAAGCCCTGCTCGCCGGCGATCCCGACACCTTCGATGTCGACCGCTTCGGCGAACTCGAGGAGACGATCGCGCGCCACGACGGCTACTCGATGGAAGCAACCGCCTCGGAGATCCTCGAGGGCCTGCAGATCCCGACCGAGGTCCACCACCGGCCGCTCTCGATCCTCTCCGGCGGATTCAAGCTGCGTGTCTTGATGGCCCAGACCCTGGCCGCGGATCCCGACATCCTCCTGCTGGACGAGCCGACGAATCATCTCGACATCCTCTCCATCCGCTGGCTGGAGAAGTTCCTTCTCGGCTTCAAGGGAGTCGTCGCGGTCGTCTCGCACGACCACCGCTTTCTCAACAACGTCTGCACGCACATCGTCGACGTCGACTACGAGCGCGTCACGACCTACCGCGGGAACTACGAGGACTTCGAGCGCCAGAAGCGCGAGGATCGAGAGCGCCTCGAGAACGAGATCGCGCAACGAGAGAAGCAGGTCGCCGACCACAAGGCGATGATCGAGCGCTTCAAGGCCAAGCCCACGAAGGCCCGGCAGGCGCAGAGCAAGGCGAAGCTCGTGGAGAAGATCGTCATCGACGATCTGCCGCGCTCCTCGCGGCGCTATCCGCGCTTCGTCTTCAAGGCCAAGCGGCCCTCGGGCAAGGAAGTCCTCGAACTCGACGCGATCGCCAAGAGCTACGACAAGAACCGCGTTCTCGACGGTGTTTCGCTGACCGTACAGCGAGGCGATCGCCTCGCGATCATCGGGCCCAACGGCATCGGCAAGTCGACTCTGCTCAAGATCGCGGTCGGCGAAGTGCAACCCGATGCCGGCGCGGTTCGCTGGGGTTACGAGACGCACCGGGGCTACTTCGCCCAGGACCATCGCGAAGTGACGGCAGGGGCCGGCCGCGCGACGGTCGAATCCTGGCTCGCCGATCTCTGTCCCGGTGAGAACACGGGATTCGTGCGCGGAAAGCTGGCGCAGGTGCTCTTCGAGCGCGACGACGTCGAGAAGCGCGTCGCGACGCTCTCGGGGGGGGAGGCCGCGCGCCTGCTCTTCTCGAAGCTCATGGTGCAGGAGCCCAATGTCCTCGTGCTCGACGAGCCGACGAACCATCTCGATCTCGAAGGCATCGAAGCGCTCGCCGGCGCGCTCGAAAAGTACGACGGGACGATCGTCTTCGTCTCGCACGACCGGTGGTTCGTCTCGCGGCTGGCCACACGCATCATCGAGATCACCCGGGCGGGCGTGCAGGACTTCCGGGGGACGTACGAGGAGTACCTCGCGGCGCTCGGCGACGACCATCTCGACCGCGAGATCGTTCGCCAGGCCTGAAGCGGAAAAAGGGGCGGGCCGCGGCGGCCCTGCCCCTCTTCGATCAGGCGCGGTGCCCAGCGCGTCAGTTGCCGCGCGAGAGCTTCTTGAAGCGAATACGGTGCGGCTGCTCGTCCGAGACGCCCAGACGGCGTTTGCGATCGGCTTCGTACTCCTGGTAGTTGCCCTCGTACCACTCGACGTGGCTGTCGCCTTCGAAAGCGAGCATGTGCGTCGCGATGCGATCGAGGAACCAGCGATCGTGCGAAATCACGACGACGCAGCCCGAGAACTCCAAGAGCGCGGACTCGAGCGCGCGGAGCGTATCGACGTCCAGGTCGTTGGTTGGTTCGTCGAGGAGCAGCACGTTGGCGCCCGTCTTCAGCATGCGCGCCAAGTGGACGCGGTTGCGCTCACCGCCCGAGAGGATCCCGACCTTCTTCTGCTGATCGGTACCCTTGAAGCCGAACGAGGAGACGTACGCGCGCGAGTTCACCTCGCGATTGCCCAGACGAAGGTTCTCTTGATTGTCCGAGATCATCTCCCAGACGGTCTTGTCGGGATCGAGCGTGTCCCGGGACTGATCGACGTAGGCGAGTTTCACCGTATCGCCAACGCGGATCGTGCCCGCGTCCGGAGTCTCGCTCCCGGTGATGAGCCGGAAGAGCGTCGACTTTCCGGCACCGTTCGCGCCGATGACGCCGCAGATTCCGCCTCGCGGCAGCTTGAACGAGAGATCCTCGAAGAGAAGCCGGTCCCCGTAACCTTTCGAGAGGCCGTCGGCCTCGATCACGACGTCGCCGAGGCGCGGGCCCGGAGCGATGAAGATCTCGACCGCCTCGGGGACGCGCTCCGATTCCTGCCGCACGAGGTCTTCGTAAGCGCGAATTCGAGCTTTGCTCTTCGCTTGGCGGGCGCGGGGCGTCATGTTGATCCACTCGAGTTCGCGCTCGAGCGTACGTTGACGCGCGGCTTGCTGTTTTCCCTCTTGCTCGATGCGGCGGCGCTTCTGGTCGAGCCACGACGAGTAGTTGCCTTCCCAGGGAATGCCCTGGCCGCGGTCGAGCTCCAGGATCCAGCCGGCGACGTTGTCGAGGAAGTAGCGGTCGTGCGTGACGGCGACGACCGTGCCCTTGTATTCCTGCAAGAAGCGTTCGAGCCAGCCGACCGATTCGGCATCGAGGTGGTTCGTCGGCTCGTCGAGCAAGAGCAGGTCGGGGTGCTGCAGGAGCAGGCGACAGAGCGCGACGCGACGGCGCTCGCCACCCGAGAGCACCTTGACGGGTGTGTCGGGATCGTGGCAGCGCAGCGCGTCCATGGCCATCTCGAGCTGGTGATCCAGCTCCCAGGCGTTGGCGGCGTCGATCTTGTCCTGAAGATTGGCCTGCTGTTCGAGCAGTTTGTCCATCTCGTCGGGCTCGAGCGGCTCGCCGAGCTTCATCGAGATCTCGTCGAAGTTGTCGAGCAAGGCGCGCGTCTCGGCGACGCCCTCGTCGATGATCGCGCGCACGTTCTTCTCGGGGTCGAGAACGGGCTCCTGGCTGAGCATGCCGATCTTCGCGTTCTTGTGCGGAAAGGCCTCTCCGACGAACTCGCGGTCGAGACCGGCCATGATCCGCAGCAGGCTGCTCTTGCCGGCGCCGTTTGAGCCGAGCACGCCGATCTTCGCGCCGAAATAGAAGGACAACCAGATGTCCTTGAGGATCTCGCGCTTCGGCGGGATGACCTTGCCCAGCGCCTTCATCGTGAAAATGAACTCGGACACGCTCCGCTCCTCACGTCCCCGAAGGACTCGTTACGGGACGCGAAAGGATGGAGGCGAGGCGAGCGCGGCGCAAATTTCGAGCCGGGCCGTTGGTGGCGTCACTCCGGGGTCGAGGCGAGCGGCGGCGGTGTGGCGGGGAGTCCGCGAGGGTGGCGCCCCACGCCGGTCACCAGCACGAGGCCGATTGCCGGCCAGTCGATGGCAACCTTGAAGAGCGTGGCGAAAAGGATTCCCACCGCAAGGCCCCAGATGCCGAAGAAGAAGGGAACGACGTTGAGCAGGGCGTAGACGAGGAACCCCAGCGAGAGCGCACCCAGTTGGGAGAGTTCGCGATTCCAGCGCCGACCGAGCCAGCGGCCCACCGTCACGAAGAGGCTCCCGCGGCCGGCGATCCGCAGCACTCGGAAGGCGAGGTCGAGGAGAACGACGAGCGGAATGCCGATGAGCGTGATCGCGAGCAGCACGTTCACGACGACGATCGCGAGATGCGCGAGCGCGCCGATGAGCATTGCGAAGCCGTACGAGCGCGGCGTGTCATGGGCCATCACCTCGAGGCGTTCGGGGACGACCAGAGCCACGATGAGCAGAATCAGGAAGAGGACAGCCATCTGGGCCGCGTTGATCCACGCGATGAGACCCGCCATGAACGAGAACGGGCCGATCCCTGTCGGGATGGGGAACGGCACGGTCAGGACGACACGCTGCATGCCGAAGGACGCGCCCTCGTCCTCGAGCGGGCCGAAGACGTTGACGAAGTCGCGCTCGATCGTTGCCGTCGAACGCAGGATCGTATCGGAGGCGACGGCCACGACCTCGCCGTCGACCGTGCCGGCCAGCTCGAGCTTTCCTCCGACGACGACGACGTCGCCCGTGACGTGGCCCCGCACGATTGCCGTACCGCCGATCGCGACGACGTCTCCGGTCACGTGTTCGTCGTCCTCGATGGTCACGGTCGTGAAGAGGGCCGTGCGGTTCTGCGGCGCCGCCCACCGGTCTTCGTCATCTTCGGCGACAGCATCGAGGTCGGCGCCTGCTCCTTCCGCCGGAACGCCCTCGTCCGACGCGGGCGCCGGCTGAGCCGGTTCTTGTGCGGCGGCCGGGGGCTGCTCCTCCGCGAGGACGGGCATCGCGACGCCCGCGAGCGAGAGCGCCAAGAGTGCGAGCCACGGCAGGCTCGAGAGCGGATTGCCGAGAGCGGGAAGAAGGCGAGCGCTGCGAGTCATGTTTGCCTCCTAGGCGGCCGGCGGAGCGTCGCGCAGGGCGCGAAGTGCGAGGATCGAGGCGATCGCGGCGGCGAGGCCGAACGCGAGGAACGACAGGGGTTCGAGGAGCGGCAGGACCGAGTGAGCCGCGCCGAAGAGTTCGCGGAGCTTCTCGAAGAGCACGCCGAGCGCCGAGGAGAGAAGCGCCAGCGCCGGGGCGAGGATCGCGCCCATGACCGTCCCGCCCGTATTCGTGACGGATGCGGCGATGTCCAGGACGGGTTCGTCGGTGGTCCAGAGCGCGAGACTCGCGCCCGATAGCAGAGTGAGCACCAGGAAGAGCACGGCGAGCGCAGCACCGCCGGCGCGAGAGAAGAGCGGACTCTCCCGGGGCGGAAGCGTGCGCACGCGCAGCAGAACGCGGTCGCGGACGTCCACTTCGATCGGGCAGGGGGATCGCAAGCTCGCGAGTTCGGCGATCAGCGCCAGCTCGTCGTCGACGCCGTCGCGAGGCGAGAGTGGTTTCATCGCGCCAGTCCTCCGAAGTGCTCCGGCCAGGTCCGCTCCAGCTTCTCCTTGAGCGCACGACGACCGCGCATGAGCCGCGTCTTGACCGTCCCGTCGGGGATACCGAGCATCGCCGCGGCTTCCTCGACTTTCAGGCCCTCGACGTGCACGAGAAAGATCACTTCACGGTAGCGGTCGTCGAGATCGGCCACGGCGCGCTGCAAGAGTTCATGCCGCTCGTCCGCGAGAACGCGCTCGCTCGCGCCCGGACGGCGATCCGCGAGGTTCAGGGGCATCTCGGCGCGCTGGCCTTCACGCTTGCGCCGCCGCGCGCGATCGAGGATCTCGTTGACCGCAACGCGGTAGAGCCACGTCGAGAACGGATGTATGGGCCGGTAGCGGTCGATGTTCCGGTAGACCTTCACGAAGACGTCGGCGACCGCGTCATCGATCTCGTCGCGAGGCACGCCGTAGCGCCAAGCAACCGAGGCGACCATGCCCTGATAGCGGCCCACGAGGTCTCCGTAGACATCGGTCCGGCCGGCCTGCACAGCCAGGACGAGATCGAGATCGCTCACGTCCGTGCTTCTCAATCGGCCATCTCCGCGTCGCCCGTGATACGGCAGGAGCTGCCGAGGGTTCCCACGATTATGCTGCTCCCTCCCGGGGATCGGGCGCCGGGCGCCCTGGAAGAGGAATGAACGATGCCGGATCGAGTCGCGATCGTCGGAGCCGGCTACGTGGGTTCCGCGCTCGCTCTGGAACTGCGCCGCGCCGGGATCGAAGTCGTCGCCTTCACGCGCTCGAGCGAGTCGGCCCGGCCGCTCGAGGAACGCGGGATCCTCGTCCATCGCCTCGACTTCGACGATCCCGCAACCCTGCCGCCTTCGCTCTTCGCGGGTTTTGCGACCGTCCACTACCTGGCCCCGCCCCCGCCAGGAGGGTCGGGCGATCCCCGGCTGCGGAGATTTCTCGATCTCCTGAGCACCAGTCCCCCGGCGCGGTTGGTCTACGTGAGCACGAGCGGTGTGTACGGAGACTGCGGCGGAGCCTGGGTCGACGAGACCTGGCCGTTGAACGCGACGACCGATCGCGCGCGCCGCCGCGTGGACGCCGAGAACGCCTGCCGCGAGTTCGGGGCGTCCTCGGGCGTGGAACTCGCGGTGCTGCGGGTGCCCGGGATCTACGGTCCGGGGCGGCTTCCCGTCGAACGCGTCCGTGCGCGCGTACCCATCCTCCGCGAGGACGAGAGCCCTTTCACGAACCGCATCCACCGCGACGATCTGGTTCGCGCGCTGGATGCCGCGGGCCGCGCCGGCGGTCCCGTGGGCGCGTTCAACGTGTCGGACGGGCACCCGACGACGATGGCGGACTACTTCCGGCGGCTCGCCGACCTCATCGGTGTGGAACGCCCCCCCGAAGTCAGCCGAGAAGAGGCCGAAACCGTCCTCACACCGGAGCTGCTTTCCTTCCTTCGCGAGTCGCGCAGGCTCGTCATCCGGCGCATGCGCGAAGAACTGAAAGTGGAGCCGCGCCATCCCGATCTGGCGACGGGTCTGGCGGCATCCTGGCCCTAACCGCTGGACGGCCCTTCCCTCGCGAGGTTAAAGTGTCGTCAATTCTGGCGGTTGCCGCACGAAGCGGTTTTTCCGCCTAGCCGCCCGAGAGGGGCGCTCTGGGAGTAGGCCGACCGGCCAACGGAAGATGGCACGACGTCTCTACGTGGGGAACCTCCCCTACAACACCAACGAAGATCAACTCCGCGAACTCTTCTCGCCTTTCGGCCGCATCGACGACATTCACGTCGTCGTCGACCGCGAGAGCGGCAGGCCCCGCGGCTTCGCGTTCGTGACGATGAGCACGGACGACGAAGCGGCCAAGGCCGTCGAGGCGCTTCACGACAAGAGCTTTGGAGGCCGCCCGATGGTGGTCAACGAAGCTTCCGTCAGGACCCGGACCGCTTAACAAATTCCAGGCAGGAGTTATTAGCCGCG
>CAZPJJ010000076.1:0-9473 GCA_964586535.1 uncultured Acidobacteriota bacterium
CTCGTAGAGCGAGCGCTGCCCCAGGCGATCTCGCGCTTCCTTCAGTTCGTCGCGCAGGCGCGTGAGCGTCGCCTCGCGCTGGGCGAGTTCGCGCTGCCGCTCGCGAAGGCCCACGACTTCGAGCTCGGCGTTGCGAACGGCCGTCGCTTCCGCGATGCGCGGCGAGCGCCGCGCCGCGAGCGCGCGCTCCTCGAAGAGACCTTCGAGCGGAAAGCCGCCCGCCATCTGGCGGCGGATCTCGTCCGCGATCTCGCGCGCGTCGGCGGCGACGAGCAGGTCCTCGACACCGAGCGTGAAACATCTCGCCAGGTGCGAAGGCGGCAGCACGGGCGCGGAAACGGTTTCGCCGTCGCGCGTCCACGAGACGTTCGAGCCTTCGCGCTCGACGGCCCAAGTTTCGTCGTCCGCGGCGCGAAGGCGCGCCTCGATCGAAACCGGCGTCGTCGAAAGCGTATCTGGCCACAGAAGCCCGCGCACCGCGCGGCAGAGCGTCGTCTTGCCGCTGCCGTTCGGGCCGTGGACGAGCACGACGCCCGCACCGAGACCATCGATCTCGAAGGGCAGGGCGACTCCCGGCATGCGCCGGACGCGAATGCTGGAGAGCCTCACGACGCGTCCCTCGCCGCGAGCAGGCGCTCGAGGATGCGGTATCCGTCGGCGAGCAGCGCGCGCCGCGCCACTTCGTCGTCGATCTCGGGCGCCGGAAGCTCGCGCCACGGCCCGGAGCGAGCAACGTCCTCGAGCCGCGCGCGCGTGCGCTCCAGCAGCTCCGCCACGGCCTCGCGGTCGTCGCTCTCGAGCTGGCGCAGTCGTCGGGCGACGAGCCCCGGCGGATCGTCGCTGGCTGCGAGTTCCTCGAGGTCGAAGGCTGGTCGCGCCTCGACGGCCACACGATCAATGAAGTAGAGGACGTTGTCCCGTGTGCGGCGAAGCGCCGACCCGGCGCCGTCGCGGGCCGCGGCCTCGAGTTCCGCCACGCGGGCGCCGCGGCCGCCGACGAGCACGCGGACGCCGACGGCGCGCGTCGTCGCCAGTTCGCCTTCTTCCGCGAGACGCTCGTGGAGCGACGAGAGCGAGGAAACGATCGCGTCCTCGAGCGCTTCTCGGCTTTCGAGTCGCGCCGCATCGAGGCGGATCGTCTCCCAACGCAGCGGCGCGCGGGGCAGGTGGGTCAGTCGGACCTCGCGTCCCGGGCCGAGGTCGACGAGCCATGGACCTCGCCGGCCGGTCTCGGTGGGATCGAGGCCGACGAGAGTGCCGAGGTAGCCAACCGGCCTGCCGCGCGAGAGTTCGCCGGGCGCGTGCAAATGTCCGAGCAGCCAGGCGTCGGGGCGGCGCGCTTCCAGTTGGCCGCGCGCGACCGGCGCGTAGGGTGAATCGCCCGCATCGAGATCTGCATGGAGCAGCCCGATGACGGGCCGGTCGTCGGGGAGGGTCTCCGGAAACCCCGCCAGCGGATCCTCGCGGTGACTCGCAGCCGGAAACGACCACCCGACGATCGTCGCCACCGCGCGGCCGTGCACCACGATGTCGCGAGTCTCCCAGCGGCCCCCCGCGCCGAGGAGCGTGAACCCAGAAATCGCGCGGGTCAGCCGCGGGAGCACGTCGCCGTCGTGGTTGCCGGCGACGGCGATCACTTCGATCGACGAGGCGGTGAGGGCGCGTACGGCTTCTTCGAGCGGACCGACCGCCTCGAAGAAGCGGTTCGCGGCATCGACCACGTCGCCGGCGAGCAGGACCGCCGCGACGCGGCGGCGGCGCGCCTCCTCGACGAGCCCCGTCAACGCCGCCCGCGGGCCCAGATCCTGGGGCTGGCGGCCGTGCTCCTCGAGATCGTCGGGAAGACGGGCTGGGCGGCGCCCGAGATGAATGTCGCCGACGGCAAGCAGGTGCACGGAACTCATCCGCGGTCGCGTCCTTCGGGAGATCGGTCGGATCGGGACACCGATCACGGGATCACTCCCGCGATACGGGCCCATCGCCCGGAGAATCCATTCCACGAGCGCGCGCAGTTTACCCCGGATGCGCCCGCCCCGAACGCGAGCGGCGCGGCGCGATCCAAGGGTGACGACGCCCCCTCCCGCGATCGGGAGTTACGATCGCTCTGCTCGCGAATCGCTCGGGCACGCCACCCGGAGAAGCGATTGTCCTCGCGACGCTTGGGAATCGCGAAGAGCGTTCGCATCGCCGTCACGATGGCGTCACAAGCCCGTCATAGGGCGCTGCTAGGCTCCGCCCGCATTCGAGGCGAGAGAGTCGTCGTCGCGGACCGTCACAGCAGATCGAGCTTTCCTCCGGTTTTGGCGGCGATGGTGAGGTGCGTCAGCCGGCGGCGCGGTTCGGGCACGGGCCGACGGCTCGCGAGATCGCCCGCTCGCGGGGCAGGTTTTTTGGGGTGGCGATGCCGGAACGCGATTCCGAGCGGGGCAACGTGCGCGCACCGATCGCGTCTGCGTCCCCGCCGCTGCGGCCATTGCGCGCGGGCCTGCGCGACCGGCATGGCATGGATGCGCTGGGCAGCCGCCAAGTCATCGCCATCGTCGAAGACGATCCGGATACGGCCGAGATCCTCCGTCACGTGTTCTTGCGCGAAGGCTACGGAGTCGCGGTCTACGGTCGCGGAGACGTGGCGCTCGAGTCGATTCGCAGGGACAAGCCGACGCTGGTTCTTCTCGACCTCAATCTGCCCGGCTTGGACGGACTCGAAGTCTTCCGCTCGCTGCGCCGTGAGGATCGTACGTCGGATTTGCCGGTGATCATGCTCACCGCCCGCGGCGACGAGATCGACCGTATCGTCGGGCTCTCGCTCGGCGCCGAAGACTACGTCACGAAGCCCTTCAATCCGCGCGAGCTGGTCCTGCGCGTCCGTGCGGTCCTCCGTCCGCTCGTCGCCGCCGCCACCACGACTCCCCGCGCCGAGGTGCGCGTTGGCGGCCTGACTCTCTTTCCCAACGAGCACATCCTCGAGATCGACCAGCGCGAGATCCTCCTGACCCCGACGGAATGCCGGCTGCTGCGGCTGCTCATGGAGCGCTCGGGGAGGATTCAGACGCGCGAGGCGTTGATCGACGGCATCTGGGGAACGACGCGCGAGGTCGAAGCGCGTACGCTCGACGTGCACGTCCACCGGTTGCGCCGGAAGCTCGGACGTGCCGGCAAGAGACTCGAGACGGCCCCCGGCCTCGGCTACGTCTTCCGTGCTTGACCCGCTACACCTCGTCTGAAGCCCGACGGCGGTCCGAAAGACGGGCATCTGCGGCATTCCCGGCTCAGGTCTCGTGAAAGGTCCGGGTTAGGCTAACTTTCTGATCGAGGCTAGTCTTATCCCGGAGGCGTATTGAAGATCGCCGGCGTCGGCACGGCCTTTCCGGTCCACTACTACGAGCAAGAGACGATCCTCGCCGCTCTCGCCGAGCACCTGGGTACTACGCTCAGCCATCCCGCGCGGCTCTTCTCGTTCCATCGCAACGTCGGGGTGCGCGGCCGCCATCTCGCGCTCGCGATTCCCGAGTACGCCGCCCTCGACACCTTCGGCAAGGCAAACGATGCGTGGCTTCGCGTCGCTCTGGACGTGGGGGGGCGCGCGGTCGAAGGAGCGCTCGCCGAGGCCGGGATCGAAGCTGGCCGCGTCGACTCGATCATCTCGACGACCGTCACCGGCATTGCCACACCCTCTCTCGAAGCGCGGCTGATGAACCGCCTGCCCTTCCGCCACGACGTGAAACGCGTGCCGCTCTTCGGCCTGGGCTGCGTCGCGGGCGCGGCCGGAATCGCGCGCGCGGCCGACTACCTGCGCGGACACGACGACCACGTCGTCGTCGTGCTCTCCGTGGAACTCTGCTCGCTGACGCTGCGGCGTGGGAGCGTCTCTGTCGCCGACATGATCGCCAGCGGACTCTTCGGCGACGGAGCCGCGGCGGTCGTCGTCGCGGGCGCGGCGACCGGCCTCGACGGTCCCGAGGTCATCGGTTCGCGCTCGGTCTTCTACCCGGATTCGGAGCGCGTCATGGGCTGGGACGTCACCGAAGATGGCCTCGGGCTCGTGCTCTCGGCGAGCGTTCCCGACGTCGTCCGCAGGCATGTGGGCGGCGACGTCGATCGGTTCCTCGCGAAATACGGACTCGCGCGCGGCGACATCTCCTCGTGGATCTGCCATCCGGGCGGACCGAAGGTCCTGGAGGCGATGCAGGAAGCGCTCGCGCTGGAGCCATCCGCTCTCGACCTGACATGGAAATCGCTCGCGGAGGTCGGCAATCTCTCATCGACGTCGATCCTGATCGTCCTGCGCGATACGCTGCGAGAGCGGCGCCCGGCCCCGGGCGAGTACGCGATGATGATCGCGATGGGCCCGGGCTTCTGCGCCGAGCTCGTGCTGCTGCGGTTCTGACGGATGGTGGATTCCTCGCTCGCCTACCTCGCGCTCGTCACGCTGGTCGCGACGCAGCGGCTCGCGGAGGTCGCCTGGGCCGAGCGCAATCGCCGGCGGCTGGTTGCTCAAGGCGCGGTCGAGTTCGGCGCGCGGCACTACCCGGTGATGGTCGCCCTGCACACGGCATTCTTGATCGCGGCGCCGCTCGAGGTGATTGCCTTCGACCGGCCTTTCCATCGCTCGCTCGCGCTCGCTTCGCTCGCCGCGCTCGTCGCCGCGAGTGCGCTGCGCGCATGGGTCATCGTCGCCCTGGGAGAGCGCTGGACGACGCGCGTGCTCGTGGTGCCGGGCCTCGTACCGGTCGCGCGGGGGCCTTATCGCTTCCTGAGACACCCGAATTACGCCGCGGTAGCCATCGAGATCGCCGCGCTGCCGCTCGTCCACGGGGCGTTCGCCACGGCGGTCGTCTTCTCGATCGCCAACGGGTTACTCTTGCGGCACCGGATTGAAATCGAGGAACGCGCGCTGGCCTGGGCGGCGGTTGAATCGCAAGGGAGATCGTCACGATGAGCGACGCGAAGCAGAAAGTCCTGGATGCCCTCTTCGGCGGAGATCCGGCGTTCCTCGAGGAAGTCCTCGCCAACGAGCCCGACGCCGTGAATGCCGTCACGGAGGCCGGCGTCTCGGCCATCCGCATGACGCTCTACAACCAGACTCACGACATGCTCGAGATCCTCCTTCGGCACGCAACGGCGATCGATCTCTTCGACGCGGCCGCGCTCGGCCGCACCGAACGCGTCGTCGCGATCCTCGCGGAATCGCCCACGGCGGTCGCGGAGCGCTCCGGCGACGGGTTCACGGCGCTCCACCTCGCCTCGTTCTTCGATCACGCCGAGACGGTGCGCGCGCTCCTCGCGCGCGGCGCCTCGACGCTCGCGGTCTCGGAGAACCAGATGCGCGTGCAGCCGCTGCACAGCGCCGTCGCGAAGCGCAGCCTCGAAATCGCGAGCTTGCTCCTCGAGCACGGCGCGGACCCGAACGCCGCGCAGATGGGCGGTTGGACGCCGCTGCACGCCGCCGTGAAGCAGGAGAACGTCCCGCTGATCCGGCTGCTTCTCGCGCACGGCGCCGATCCCGAGCGCACCGGACACGACGGACGCAACGCTTTCCACATGGCCAGCGACGCGAAGAATCCTGAAGTGCGCGCGCTGATCTTCGGTTCGGGCGGCGTCGAGGCGTGACCGCCCCCGGGCTCGTCGACGTGGCGATCGTCGGGGCGGGCCCCGCTGGGCTCGCGACGGCGATCGCGACGCGACGGCGCGGTCTCGCCGTCGTCGTCCTCGAGAAGCGCCACCCCCCGCTCGACAAGCCCTGCGGCGAAGGCGTGATGCCCGATGGCGCCGCGCTGCTGCGCTCGCTCGGCGTCGACCTCGGCGCCGCCGGTGCTCGTCCCTTCCGCGGGCTTCGTTTCGTCGAAGAGGGCGTCGCTTCCTGCGAAGCGGATTTTCCGCACGCTCCCGGGCTCGGCGTGAGGCGCACACGGCTTTCCGCCGCGATGATCGCGTGCGCGCTCGACGCGGGGGCAAAGGTCGAATTCGGCAGCGAGGTGCGGTCGATCGCTCCGCCGCGCGTCGAGACGAGCGCAGGCTCGATCGAGGCACGGGTCGTCGTCGTCGCGGACGGTCTTCGCTCGCCCTTGCGCGCGGCGCTCGGCCTCGAAGCAGCGGCGCCCGCGGGCGCAAGGCGCTTCGGCATGCGCCGTCACGTCCGCTGCCGGCCTTGGACGGATCGCGTCGAAGTGCATTTCGTCGACGGCGCGGAGGCCTATGTGACACCGGTCGGCGACGACGAGGTCGGCGTCGCCCTACTCTGGTCGCCCGCGCCCGGTGCCGGTCTTCGCTTCGAGGATCTGCTCGCGCGCTTCCCCGCGCTCGCGGAACGCGTGGCCGGCTGCGCCGCGATCGACACGGTGCAGGGCGCCGGTCCGTTCTGGCGCCACGCGCGTCGCGTCGTCGCGCCTGGGCTCGCACTCGTCGGCGACGCAGCTGGCTACGAGGACGCGATCACTGGCGAGGGAATCTCGATCGCGCTCCACCAGGCGGTCGCTCTCGCGGACGCGATCGCGCTTGGCGACTTGCGCCGCTACGAACGAGCGTGGAAGCGACTCGCGCGCACGCCGCGGCTGATGACGCGGCTCATGCTCGGGCTCTCGCGCCGGCCGCGGCTCCGCCGGCGCGCCTTGCGCGCGCTGTCGCGCGAACCCGCGCTCTTCGAGAGACTTCTTGCGATTCACGCCCGCGAGCGGCCGCTCCGCGCTCTCGGTCTCCGCCCCGCCGCGAGGCTCGCCGCGCGCATGGCGTTTTCTTTTTAGAATTCACTTCACCCGATGGTCGCATTCGGCGCCGCGGAGCCACGTGCGCCGCCGCGAATGGCGATAGACTCCAGCGCTTGGAAAAGCCGCACGATCGATCGCGCGCTGGTGTCCACCTCGCCCTCGATCGCGGTCCTCGCGGTCCGCGCGGCCTGATCCAAGGCGGCGCGGCTCCGTCCGTTCGTCCGTTCGACATCCGCCCGGATTCGCTGGAGGTTCCGATGCGATCGTTGGCCAGCCCGCTCCTCGTCACGTTCCTTTTCGTGGTCATGGCCGCCGCCTGCGCACGACGTGAACCGTTCGCGCCTCCACCCGAGACGAAAGTGGAGCCTGTCACCGACGTGCTGCACGGCGTTTCGATCACCGATCCCTATCGCTGGCTCGAGGATCAGACCAGTGCCGAGACCCGCGCTTGGATTGGAGCGCAGAACGCGTACACGGACCAGCTCCTCGGTTCGCTTCCGGGACGCGACGAGCTCGAGTCGCGGCTCGCCGCGCTGATGAAGGTCGATTTCGTCGGCATTCCCACGGAGCGGGGAGGGCTCTATTTCCATCGCAAGCGCCTGGCGGACCAGGATCAGGCGTCGATCGTCGTCCGCGAAGGCCTCGAGGGTGCGGAGCGCGTCCTCGTCGACCCCCTCGCCTTCGCACCGGACGCCTCGCGCTCCGTCGAGACGCTCGACATCACGACGGACGGATCGCTCTTGGCCTACGCGATTCGCGAGGCCGGCCAGGACGAAACCGAGATCCGCTTCAAGAACGTGGCGACGGGCGAGGATCTCGCCGAGTCGCTCCCGAAGTCCAAGTACTTCGGGCTCTCGTTCGCGTCCGACGGCAAGACGTACTTCTACACGGAGTTCACCGAGGCAGGGCCGCGCGTCTTCGAGCGACGCCTCGGAGAGGCGAACGCGCGCGAGATCTTCGGCGAGGGCTACGGCCCCGAGAGAATCGTCTATGCGGGCGTCTCGGAGGACGGCGACTGGCTCGTCATCCATGCACTGGAGGGATCGGCGGGCAAGCGCACCGAGGTCTGGCTGCGCGAGATCGCCTCGAAGCAGCCGCCACGGCCCGTGACGACCGAGATCGAAGCGACGTTTCAGGCGAACGTCGCGGGCGGTGTGCTCTACCTCGTCACGTCGCTGGACGCGCCCAATGGAAGAATCCTCGCGGCGGATCCGAAGACAGCGGCTCCCGGCACCTGGCGCGAGTTCGTCCCCGAGCGCGAGGACGGCGTCCTCAAGGGCGTGTCCTTTGTCGCGGGCAAGCTCTACGCGAACTACCTCGAGGACGTGCAGAGCCGCGTCGTCGCCTATGGCACGGACGGCAGCGAAACCGGTCGCATCGCCTTCGACACGATCGGCTCGGTGGGCGGCATCTCCGGCCGCTGGGACTCTCCCGAGGCCTTCTTCTCTTTCACGTCGTTCCACGTGCCGTCGACGATCTACCGCTACGACACGGCGAGCGGCGAGCAGACCGAGTGGTTCCGCCCGGCGATTCCCGTGCAGAGCGACGACTTCGTCGTCGAGCAGGTTCGCTTCGCGTCTTTGGACGGCACGTCGATCCCGATGTTCCTCGTGCACAAGAAGGGCCTCGTCAAGGACGGTACGGCTCCCACGATCCTCTACGGCTACGGCGGATTCCGCGTCAGTCAGACGCCGTCGTTCTCCGCGACCGCTGCCGCATTCGTCGACATGGGCGGCATCTGGGCCGTGGCGAATCTGCGCGGCGGAGGTGAGTTCGGCGAGGAGTGGCACCAGGCCGGCATGCTCGAGCGCAAGCAGAACAGCTTCGACGACTTCATCGCCGCGGCGGAGTGGCTGGTCGCGAACCGTTACACGAGTTCCCCGAAGCTCGCGATCTACGGCGGAAGCAACGGCGGCTTGCTCGTCGGCGCGGTGATGACTCAGAGGCCCGATCTCTTCCAGGCCGTGGTCTGTTCCTATCCGCTGCTCGACATGATCCGCTACCACCAGTTCCTGGTCGCGAAGTTCTGGGTGCCCGAGTATGGTTCCTCGGACGATCCACGCTTCTTCGAGATCATCAAGGCGTACTCTCCCTATCACAACGTGCGCGAGGGCGTGAACTATCCCGCGACCCTCTTCGTCACGGGCGATGGCGACACCCGCGTCGCGCCGCTGCATGCGCGCAAGATGGCCGCGCTCCTGCAGGCGGAGAGCGCCCTCGAGCGCCCGGTGATGATCCGCTACCACGAGGATCAGGGTCACGCCGGCGGGACACCGGTGAGCCAGATGATCGAAGACAGCGCCGACCTGCTCAGCTTCCTGCGCTGGCAGCTTGCGATGTAGCCCAGGCTCGCCGCATCAGACGGCGAAGCGGCGCAACTTCTCGTGATGGCTGGCGCGGTGGAAGCGCCGCAGCCGCGCGAGCCGCGCCGCGGGCGGCTCCGCGCCCAGCCCGGCCACGAAACGTCGCGCGAGCCGGTCCGCGTCGACGTAGCGTTGGCGCACCTCGCGAGGCAGGGACGCGTACTCGCCGTCTCCGAATGCGTGCCGCGCCGCGAAGGCGCGTCCTTCCGCCGAAATCTGACGACGCCCGGAGAGCCTGCCGACGAAGTGCGCGACGACGAGGTACTTGCTGACGCTCGCGTGCCACTCGAGTTCGAGGAGCGAGACCTCGCCGCGGCCGCGGCAGACGCGATCCGCGAAGGTCACGAGGTGGTCGACTTCCTCGATCAGCGTCGCGAAGGACCCGGCGTTGCCGTCGTGCAGCACC
>CAZPJJ010000076.1:9483-12808 GCA_964586535.1 uncultured Acidobacteriota bacterium
CCCGCCGCGGATCCTCGGCCTCGAGACGTGCGACGAGGGCGTCGGGCAGATAGAGCGCCGCGGCCCAGGCGCCGTCGGCTCCGGGCAGCGCGCGCACGAGGAGTCTCGCGCCAGTCCTTCCGTGCTCGACGCTCTCGCGGATCGCCCCGCGCTCGACGAGGAGCGCGTGGCCGAGATCCCCGACGATGAAGCGCCCCACCGGCCGGAGTCCCGGCTCGATGTCGTAGGTCTGTTCGAGGAGCGCGGCGAGCTCCTCGACGAGCGGCCGGGCGGCGCTCACGACGCCTCCGTGCGATAGACGATGCGCCCGTCCCGGGCGTCGACGACGATCCGCGTGTAGGGCACGCGTGCGCGCGCTTCGTCGAGAATGCGCTTTTCCAGCTCGTCGAGCGCCAACGGCTGCTGACCGGCCCGAAAGTCGCGCAGCAAGGCGAGCAGCGCCTTCGGATCGCGGGGCTCGCGGCTCTCGTCGCGGCGGATCATCTTGCCGATCTCGACGTTGCAGGTGCGCTGCAGCACCGCCGCGAGATGACGCGCGCCGTACTCGTGCGAGTACCCTTCGTCGAGCAGGCACTCGCGACCCGCCGCGGTCAGCGTCACGTCGATGCCGTGGACGTCGCGGTAGCGGTCGGCGATGCGCGCGAACTCGAGATCGAGGATGCGGCGCGCCGATTCGCGCGGAAGGTGGCGGAAACGCACGAGCTTGACGCGATTGATGAACTCGGGCGAGAGCGCGCGCTTGAGCGCCTGCGAGAGCTCGGCGCCGTAGGCGGCTTCGGCCTCCGCCTCGCCGCCGAAACCGATCGGGCCCTGGTTCGCGCGCCGTTCGCGGTAGCCGACGTTCGACGTGAAGAAGATGAGCGTGCCCGCGAAGCAGAGCTCGGCGCCGTGCGCATCGGTCGTCGTGCCGCGGTCGAGGAT
Organism: uncultured Acidobacteriota bacterium; assembly: GCA_964586535.1. Classification (GTDB taxonomy): domain Bacteria; phylum Acidobacteriota; class Polarisedimenticolia; order J045; family J045; genus CAZPJJ01. Next base: position 10,405 of record CAZPJJ010000076.1, read on the forward strand.
CGAAAGAAAGAAGCGCCGCAACTGCGGATGAGCCTTTTCGACCTCGTCGACGAGGATCACCGAAACGGGCGCGTCCTTGGCTTTGCGGTGGAAATCCGTGAGAAGCCCCGACTCGTCGGAGCGGATGAAGCCGCGCGTGGCGCCGCGCAGCTCGTTGATGTCCGAGGCATAGGTGTAGTTGGGGCCCTCGATGACGAGCATCGGGACTTCCGCGCCCCACTGGCGCTCGAAGACGCGGCAGAGCGACTCGACGAGGTAGTTCTTGCCGACGCCGGTCGGCCCGACGAAGAAGTAGCTCGCGGGTCGCGTCAGATGCTGCGTACCGACTGCGAAGAGCGCGAAGTCGTCGACCAGCGTGGCGACGGCCTCGGGCTGATCGACGACCGCCGCTTCGAGCTCGCGCCGCATGGCCTCGAGGTCGAGGCTCGCGAAGAGCAGCAGCCGCTCGTAGGCAGCGAAGATGGGCGCGCGATCGGTCGACCCGGTCGCACCGAAGAGACGGCTGACGGGTAGCGGCTCGGGCCCGGATTCGCGTTCACGCAAGGGCGGCGGCGCGAGCGGCTGCAGGGCGCGCTCGCCGGCAGGAACCACCGCCGTGCTCGTGTGCAGCGCGGGAGGCGCCGCGACGACGACGCGCGCGCTGCTCTCGGCCGCGTGGCGATCCGCGGCGCCCAGGTCTCCGGCGGCGCGCAGCATGCGCGCGTAGAGCGAAAAGCGGTCGCAGCAGCGCCGCAGAAAACCGACCTCGTCTTCGATGTTGCCGGTAGGACCCAGCGACTGGCCGGCCTGGAAGTGCTCGCGCAAGCGCGCGTCGGCCGCGAGCGACTCGAGCACGTCGGCAGCCAACCGGTACGCCTTGGGCCCGAGATCTTCGAGCGCGATGCCGCGCACTTGGCCCAGACCGCTGATTGCGATGTCGAAGAGCGCCTGGTCGCCGACCTCGCGCACTTCGCCGGGAAGACGGCGGATCAGCGCGAGCGCCTGCGGAATGGCGTCCCGCTGGACGAGCGGGCTCCAGGGCGCGGTCACCAGGCGCGTCAGCCGCCGCGGGTCCTCGACGAGGATCGCCTGCAGCCGCTCGTCTGTGTAGACGTTGCCGAGGATCGCCGAGCAGCGCGTCACGACGTGGACGAGGTGCTCCATTTCGCGTTCTTCGACGGGAAGCGTGCCCAGACGTTCGGCCGCTTCGCGCAGGCGCAGGATGAGGTGCTCGGGATCGAAAGGAACGATGGTGCTCAGGGAGGTGGTCATCTTCCTTTCCTCGCGACCCGCCGTCCCCTCCCCGACCCCGGATCCCGGCGCGGTCGTCGGTTGGCCGAGGTCTGGGGCTGCGGCGCGGATCGCCTGTGGAGTCAGGGGAGCGGGCTAGTGTGGACCTCCATCCCAGTAAAGGTTTCCTTCGAGATCGCGTTTCGGCAACGGTCGTTCGGCGAAATCCCCTCTCGAGCGCGACTTCCGGCCACTCCCGCCGCCCTCGCGAGACTTTTTCTTGACACGCCTCGGAGGCGGTCTTAGTGTTGGCACTCGTTCGGGAGGAGTGCCAGACTGAGGCGCTCCCCGCGCTCCTAAAGCCCTCAAATGCCGTTATTTACGCGAGAGAGAGGTCTCGCGAGGAGTCGACCCATGAGCAAAGTCAAGTTTCGTCCGATGCACGATCGGGTCCTGATCAAGCGGATCGAGGAAACCGAGAAGACCAAGGGCGGGATCATCATCCCCGACACCGCCAAAGAGAAGCCGCAGGAGGGCGAGGTGATTGCGGTCGGCACCGGCAAGCGCGACGACCAGGGCAAGGTCCACGCCCTCGAAGTGAAGGCCGGCGACCGCGTGCTCTTCGGCAAGTATTCGGGCACCGAAGTGAAGTTCGACGGTGACGAGTTCGTCGTCCTGCGCGAGGACGAGATCCTCGGGATCATCGCCTGAGTCTTTTCGCGGCGGCCTCGATTCCGAGCGCCGCCCTTGATCGGGAATCGCAACGGCGCCGCACGCGGTGCGCGCCCCCTCCCGAAGAGGAGTTACGAGAATGGCTGCCAAGAAGGTCGTTTACGCGGAGGATTGCCGTCAGTCGCTGCTCCGCGGCGTGAACAAGCTCGCGGACGCGGTGAAGGTCACCCTCGGCCCCCGCGGTCGCAATGTCGTCATCGAGAAGAAGTTCGGCTCGCCGCTCTCCACCAAGGACGGCGTCACGGTCGCGAAGGAACTCGAGTTCGAGGATGCGTGGGAGAACATCGGCTGCCAGATGGTGCGCGAGGTCGCTTCGAAGACCTCCGACATCGCCGGTGACGGCACCACCACCGCGACGGTCCTCGCCCAGGCGATCGTCCGCGAGGGCGTGAAGTACGTGACCTCCGACGCGAACCCGATGGATCTCAAGCGCGGCATCGAAGGCGCGACGGCGTTCGTGACC
>CAZPJJ010000077.1:0-12781 GCA_964586535.1 uncultured Acidobacteriota bacterium
ATGCCTGCCCGAGCGCGATGCCGCCGTCGTTGGGCGGCACGGCGCGCGGGATCAGCGCGCGGAAGCCGGCTTCCTCGAGCGCGCGCGTGGCCGTCGCGACGAGAAGGCGGTTCATGAAGACGCCGCCCGTGAGGACGACGGTTCCAGGTGCTCCAGCATCGCGCGCGCGGCTCGCCATTGCCACACAAGCGCGGGCCATGGCTTGGTGAAAGCCGAGGGCGAGCGCCGCGGCGCCCTCGGTGTCGGGAAAGTGACGCGGAAGTCCGGCGAAGGCGCGCGCCCAGTCCACGACGAGAATTCCGTCCTGGTCGCGGAGGTCGAAGGGCACGAAAGCGGTGGTGCCGGTTCGGGCGGCGCTCCGGGCGGCGGCTTCGAGGCGGATCGCGGCCTGGCCCTCGTAGCTCACCGCACGCGGGGCGATACCCAAGGCCGCGGCGTAGGCGTCGAAGACGCGGCCCGCGGCGTGGGTTCGTGGCGCGTTGATGCCGCGCTGCGCCTGCATCGCCCAGAGCGCGGCGAGGTCGGGGCTCACGCCCAGCGCGACGAGGCGCGGGTCGTCGGGCGAGAGTCCGCCGGGAGCGAGGCGCGCGACGAGCTGTCGCACGGGCTCGCGAACCGCCGCGTCGCCGCCAGGAAGCGGCACGGCCGCGAAGGTCGCGATGCGCTGGCACTCGCCCGCCGTCGCGACGAGCGCTTCGGCACCCCAGATCGCGCCGTCGTGGCCAAGCCCCGTGCCGTCGAAAACGAGCGCGAGAACGCGGTCGAGGCCGAGTTCGGCGAGCGCCGCGGCGGCGTGCGCGTGGTGGTGTTGGACCTCGACGACCGGGAGACCGGCGCGCGCGGCGATCGCGCGGCCGAGGCGCGTCGAGCGCATGTCGGGATGCAGGTCGACGGCGATCGCTTCGGGCTCGTGGCCGAGGTACTCGGGAAGGCGCGACGCGACTTGACGAAGGCCGTCCTCGGCTTCGGGCGTCTCGAGATCGCCGATGTGCGGCGAGAGCACGATCTCGGATCCTGCGCCCACGGCGATCGTGTTCTTGAGTTCGGCGCCCATCGCAAGCACGCGCCGGCCGAGCGGCGCCGCAAGCACGAGCGCCTCGGGGGCGTAGCCGCGCGCGCGGCGCCAAACCTGCGGTGCGCCCTCCTGCAGTGCGACGAGCGAGTCGTCGCAGCGCAGGTTGATCCGGCGGTCGTGGACGAGGAACGCGTCGGCGATGCCGCTGAGCCGGTCGAGCGCTTCTTCGTTCGCCGTGGCGATCGGCTCGCCGCCGCGATTGCCGCTGGTCATCACGAGAAAATCGAATGCGGGCGTCTCGTCGCCGGGAAGCGGCTCGAAGAGCAGCGCGTGCAGGGGCGTCGTCGGCAGCATCGCGCCGATCTCGCGCGTGTCTGGTGCGAGCAGATCGAGCGGCAGCGCATGTGCCGTGGTGGGAAGGTCTTCGAGGATGACGATCGGCGAGATCGGGTCGACGAAGAGCGCCGCGGCGGCAGCCGGAACGTCGCAGATCGTACGCAAGACATCGAGCGAGCGCGCCATGATGGCGAAGGGCTTGTCGGGCCTGCGCTTGCGCTCGCGCAAACGAGCGAGCGCGGGGCGCGAAAACGCATCGCATGCGAGCAGGAATCCGCCCAGGCCGCGCACGGCGAGCAGCGCGCCGCGGGCAAGGAGCTGCCGCGCCTCGCCGAGCGGGTCGCCCGTCAGCGGACGGCCGTGGCTGTCGAGCAGCGCGAGACGCGGGCCGCAGACCGGGCAGGCGATGCTCTCGGCGTGGAAGCGACGATTGGTCGGATCGCGGTACTCCACGAGACACGACGGGCAGAGCGGGAAGTCCGCGAGCGCGGTGCGTTCGCGATCGTAGGGCATGCCGTCGACGACGGTGTAGCGCGGCCCGCAGTCGGTGCACGTCGTGAACGGATAGCCGAAGTAGCGCGAGCGCGGATCGAAGACCTCGCGACGGCACGCCTCGCACGAGGCCAGATCCGCGGGGATCGAGACGCGCGCGGTGGGATCGCTCTCGCTCTCGAGGATCTCGAAGGGCCAGGGGAGCGTCTCGCCATCGAGCGGCTCGGGAAGCGTCGCGGTGAGTCGCTCGAGACGCGCCCTCGGCGGCAAACGAGATGGAAGCGCGGCCACGAAAGCCTCGAGAGCGTCGGGCGCACCGCCGACGACCATGCGCACGGATCCCGAACGGTTCTGCACCCAACCGGAAAGCCCGGCCTCGGCGGCGAGACGCTGGATCGTCGGACGGAAACCGACGCCCTGGAGGATGCCCTCCATCTCGATGGTCATGCGATGAAGCGACGCGGACATCCCGGGCATTATGTCCTGAAAGGGCCAGGGGACCCCAGACACGGCGTCGCAGCCGCGTCCCGGAGGTCCCCTGTGCGATCGATCCGCCGGCGTGCCGGCGTCAGTGCAGTTTTGAGCGCAGCGTCGTGAGCAGCGACTTGTGGTCGATGGGCTTCTGGAAGACGCCCGTGAGACCCAGATCGGTCGCGCTCGTGGTCATGTTCATCTGGTCGCCGACCGAGCTCAGCATATAGACGGGAGCCGTATTGCCGGCCGCCTTGAGCTCCATCACCAGACGGGTTCCCGCGTCGACTTCTTCCATCATCAGGTCGACGATGATGAAGTCGGGAGCGGTCTCCTTGTAGGCCTTCAGGCCGGCTTCCGAGTCCGAAGCCTCGACCATGATGTAGCCGTTGGCCTCGAGAACGAGGCGCATCGAGTCCAGGAAGTCCTGATCGTCGTCCACGTAGAGGATGACGTGCTTGCCGTCTTTCATCGTTTCAATCCCCGCCGTCCCGCGGCACCGCCGCGTGGGTATCGACTGCGAAACGGGAAGCGAGGGCCTCGAAAGAGCGCGCCTTCAGCACGGGAACCATCGCGGAGAGTGCCGCCGCGAGGTTGCGTTGCGCGTCCTTCGAGAGCGCCTCGCCGAACTCGTTGAAGAGATAGCCGCGGATGCCCAGCGCGTAGCCGCGCGTCTTCCCGCCGAACGCGCCGTGAGCCAGCGCGAGCAGCGCCTCGGGCTCGACGCTGTGCGTCGAGAACGAGAGGGCATCCTTGGGCTCGACCGTTTTGAAGAAGAAGGGCTCAGGTCCCGTCACCGCCGCGTCGGCGAAGATCACCACGTCGTAGTTGGCGACGTCGGAGGCGTCCTCGACGACGAGTTGGTAGTCGGAATCGGCGACGACTCCCGGGATGCCCAGACGTTCGACCGCGTCCGCGAAAGCGGGCCCGAGGCCGTCGTCCAGTCGTCCCGGATTGCCGTATCCGATGACGAGCACCTTGCCCTCCCCTTGGTTCACCCGCGCACCCGCTCCGCGACGCGCTGCCCTTCGGCGTCGAGGATCTCGACGACGAGCGGCATCTGGCCCATGGCGTGCGTGGCACAGGACAGGCACGGATCGTAGGCGCGGATCGCCACCTCGACGTGGTTGAGCAGGCCTTCGGTGATCTCGGGCTTCCCGGAGATGTGATCCTGGGCGACCTTCGCCACGGCGCGATTCATCGGCTCGTTGTTGCTCGTCGTCGACACGATGAGATTCGCCATGACGATCTGGTCGCGGTCGTTGATGCGGTAATGATGGAAGAGCGTGCCGCGCGGCGCCTCGATGATGCCGACCGCCTCGTTGCGGCGCTGGCCGCGCACCTGGAGATCCTTGCCCTGGATGTCCTTGTCGTTGAGCAGGTCGCGGATCTTCTCCATCGAGTGCAGCACTTCGATCATGCGCGCCCAGTGGTAGGCCATCGTGATGTTGTTCGGCTTGCCGTTGGTGACGGCCATGAACTCGCGGCGGGCGTCTTCGGCCTCGGGAGTGTCGATGAAGTCGCAGATGTTGACGCGCGCGAGCGGGCCGACGCGGTACCAGCCGTTCTCCGGCCCGAGCGACTTGATGAAGGGGAACTTCATGTAGGACCAGGAGCGCACTTCTTCGGTGACGACGTCGCGGTACTTGTTGTTGTCGACGTGGTCGAAGATCGTGTTGCCCTGCGAATCCTTGGCGCGCAGGCCGCCGTTGTAGAGGTCCATCGCGCCGTCGGCGCGGATGATCGAAAGGTGATTCGAATCGAACGAGCCGAAGTCCTTCACGCTCGCGAGATTCTCGACGGTGTAGTCCTTGGCGATCTTCACCGAACCGCGCGCCCAGACCATCATCTGGTCGACGTCCTTGAGCAGGAAGTCGCGCTCGGCGTCGGTGAGGCTCTTGTTGACGCCTCCGGGAATCGCGCCCGTGCCGTGGATCTTCTTGCCAGCGGTCGCCTTGATGATCTCTTGGCCGTACTTGCGCATCATCACGCCCTGGACGGCCAGGTCGGGATACTTGCGCGCGACGCCGATCACGTTGCGGATCGCCACGTCGGCATCGAAGCCGAAGAGAAGGTCCGGTGACGAAAGATGGAAGAAGTGCAGCGCGTGCGACTGGAACATCTGCCCGTAGTGCATGAGGCGGCGGATCTTCTCCGCCGTCGGCGTGAGTTCGTCCACGCCTACGATTCCGTCCATCGCCTTCGCCGCGGCGAGGTGATGGCTCACGGGGCAGATGCCGCAGAGCCGCTGCACGAGCACCGGGACTTCCCAGTAGGGGCGGCCCTGAATGAAGCGCTCGAAGCCACGGAACTCGACGATGTGCAGGCGGGCCTGCTTCACCTTGTTCCGCTCGTCGAGCAAGATCGTGACCTTGCCGTGTCCTTCGACGCGGGTCACGGGTTCGATGACGATGCGCTTGCTGTCGTTCGTCGTGCTCATGGGGTCTCCTCCTGCCGCCTCAGTCGTACTTGATGAGCTGGTAGGGCAGGTCGACGGGCTTGTCCGACAACAGCGCCACCAGCGCTTCCCAGAGCGTGTCCGCCGGGGGCGGACAGCCGGGAAGGTGATAGTCGATCTTCACGACCTCGTGAGCGGGATAGACCTTGTTGAGCAGGAGCGGGATCTCCGGGTCGTTCGGAATCTCGCCGGACGGGTTGTGCACGGTGGGTCCGTTGAGATAGGCCTCCTCGAGGCACTCCTGCAGCGGGATCGTGTTTCGCATCGCCGGCACGCCGCCCATGATGGCGCAGTCGCCGACGGAGATCAGGACGTCGCAGTGCTGGCGGAAGTGGCGCAGCACGGCGACGTTCTCTTCGTTGCAGCAGCCGCCTTCGATCAGGCCGACGGCCACGCGCCCCTCGATCTTCTTGATGTCGTCGATCGGCGAGCGATCGAAGTCGACGAGATCGATGAGCTGAAGAATTCGGTCGTCGATGTCCAGCAGGGACATGTGGCAGCCGAAGCAGCCGCAGAGTGACGTGGTTGCAACTTTGGGCTTCGCCATCGCGCCTCCCTACTCGGACTTCGTGCGGCGCCGCTCGATGTCGGAGCCGATCGGTTGACTGTCGTAAAGGCGCTGGCCGATGGGCACCGCATAACCGGTGCGCTTGCGCACGATCGAGCCCGTGGGGCAGGCTTCGATCGCCTTGTCGGTGGGCGCCAGCTCGGTGCCGACGAGACCCTCGGCGGCGTTGAAGGCGACGCGCTTGTGCGGACCGCGGCCGACGAACTGGAAGACGTTCTTGCCGTCCAGCTCCTTCGAAGCGCGGACGCAGCGGCCGCAGAGGATGCAGCGGTTGTGGTCGATGAAGACCTCGGGGTGCGTGGCATCGACGACCCGCTGCGGGAACATGTAGGGGTACTTGGGGGCTGCGATGCCGAAGCGGTAGGCCAGCGCTTGAAGCTCGCAGTTGCCGCTCTTCTCGCAGAACATGCAGAAGTGGTTGCCTTCGACGAAGAGCATCTCGATCAGGTCGCGGCGGATCGCCGTGACGCGCTCGGTCTCGTTCTCGACGACCATGCCCGCGGACACGGGCTGCGTGCACGCCGAGGCCGCGCGGCCGTTGACGATGCAGGTGCAGACGCGGCACGAGCCGTGGGGCGTGAGCCCCTCCATCATGCAGAGCCGCGGGATGTAGATCCCCGCGGCGTCGCAGGCTTGCATGATCGTTTGGCCGGGTTTCGCGGAAACCTCGATGCCATCGACGATGAACTGCACGGTGTCACTCATGCTCTTACCCTCACTTGCCTGGGAAGTGCACCGAGTCGCGCCCGGTGATCTGCTTCGCGCTGGAGAGCGCACCGTCGATGTCGAAGGTCGGGAGCAGTCCCGATGCTTCGGGAGCCGTGAGTCGCCGCTCGTAGAGCTCGCGGAAGTTCTTGAGCGTCGAAAGAACCGGGTTCGGCGAGGTCTGGCCGAGGCCGCAGCGGCTGGCCGTCTTCACGGATTCGCCGAGCGTCTGCAGATAGTCGAGATCGTCCTTGCCTGCGAGGCCGCCGATGACTTTCTCGAGGCGCTCTTGGAGCAGCACGTTGCCTACGCGACAGGGCGTGCAGTAGCCGCAGCTCTCTTCGATGAAGAAGTCCATGAAAGTCTTGGCGATTTCGAGCGGGTCGCGGTCCGGTCCGAAGACCATGATCGAGCCGCCCGTCGCGAGATCGTCGTAACAAAGCGTACGGTCGAAGAGCGCCTTCGAGATCATCTGTCCCGAGGGGCCGCCGACCTGCACGGCGAGCGCGTCGTCGCCGCCCGAGATCTTGAGCAGCTCGCGAACCGTGATGCCGAAGGGCAGTTCGTAGACGCCCGGGCTCCGGCAGTCGCCCGAGACGCTGAAGAGCTTGGTGCCCGACGAACCCTTGCTGCCGAGCTCGAGGAACCACGCCGCGCCCTCTTCGAGGATGCGCGCGACGCAGCAGAACGTCTCGACGTTGTTGATCGTCGTCGGATGACCGAGGTAGCCCTTCTGCGCGGGAAATGGCGGGCGATTCTTGGGATCACCGCGCAGCCCCTCGCAGGAACTGAGCAGCGAGGTCTCCTCGCCGCAGACGTAGGCACCCGCGCCCATCTGGATGCGGATGTCGTAATCGAATCCGGGCTTGCCGAGGATCGAGTGCCCGAGCAGACCCGAGCGGCGCCGTTCGGCGAGCACGCTCTCGAGGTAGCCGCGCAGATACTCGTACTCGGCGCGCAGGTACATGATGCCCATCGTCGCGCCGATCGCGTAGCCCGCGATCGTCATGCCCTCGAAGAGCAGGTCGGCGCGCTCGGTGAGCACGACACGATCCTTGAACGTGCCGGGCTCGCCCTCGTCGGCGTTGCAGACGACGAACTTTTGCGGGCCCTCGGCGGCACGCGTGAACTCCCACTTCATGCCCGTGGGGAAGCCGGCGCCGCCACGCCCACGCAAGCGCGCGGTCTTGAGGTTGCGGATCACCTCGGCCGGGCTCATCGCGATCGCCTTGCGCAGCGCCGAGCCGCGCTCGAGTTCGGCGAAGATCACCGGACCCGTGCGGCGAACGTTGTTCGAGACCATCGACTTGATGAGTTCGTGCGCGTTGTTGCCGTCACCGTAGGTGCGCACGAGGCGCTTCGGATCGCCGTGCCGGCGCAATTCGCGCACCATTTCGCGCGCGTCGTCCGTGGACAGGTGCGTGACGACGACGTCGTTGACGAGCGCCGCCGGCGCCTGGTCGGACATGCCGATACAGGCGGTCCATTCGAGAGTGATCTTGCCGTCGGCCGTCGTCTGGCCGAACTCGACGTCGAGTTCGTCCTTGAGCGCTTCCGCGACGCGATCGGCACCGTGCATGTGGTCGACGATGTCGTTGCACAGGCGGATGACGATCGGACCCTTCGGTTTGTCCGAAAGGAACGCGTAAAACGAGACGACGCTCTCGACCTCGACGCGTGCGGTACCTACCTCCTCGGCGATGAGATCCATCGCGTCTCCCGGGACGTAACCGAGTTTTTCTTGCAGATCGCGGACGATATCCATCATCCGCGTCCGGTCTCGGCCGTAGTTCCGGCACACTTCCTTGACCGTTCGTTGGAGAATCGCGTTCGCAGCCATGACTACCCCGCGCCGCTGGCTCGTCTCGGACGTCCCACGTGAGATCGCCCTCTCGTCCACGAGGATTCCGAGTAAGGCCGCGGACAAACTGGTATGCTGACTAACGTATGAATTATAGCCGACGCGACTTTGCTTTTTCCATGACCCCCAGCAGAGAAAATCACTGAACAAGGTTTGATTCATGCTTTTCTAACCACCTGATAATCAGCACTTTGCAGGATTCTCGCAGAACATACGATTCACCCGGGCGTCATACCCTGGACTGCGAGTAACTTACCTCTTAGGTGCGACGCTCTCGCGGCGACTCGCGGAGGTTTCATGCCGGACGCTTCGCTCGAAAAAATCGTGCGTTTCTTCGACCCGGATCCGGTCGGAAGCCCCCCCTCGGATATCACCGACGCCGAAACTCAGGCTCTCGACGCAGTGAATCGACGCGTCGCGGGGCGCGCCGTGCTCGGCGACGTGCTCGACTTCGTCTTCGAAAGCACGGCGTCGATCCTCCCCTGCGATCGCATCAGCGTGGCCTTCATCGACGACAGCGGGGGACGCATCGCGTCGCACTGGACGCGCGCGCGCTACGAACCCGTACTGCTCGGCCCCGGATACTCGGAGCGGCTCGACGGCAGCACGCTGGGCGACGTTCTCGACCGCGGCGTCACACGCATCATCGATGATCTCGAGCTCTACCACGACGCTCGCCCGAAGAGCGCCTCGACGCGCGTGCTCGTTCGCGAGGGCGTTCGCTCGAGCCTCACCTGCCCGCTCGTCGTCGACGGGCGTCGCGTGGGCGTGCTCTTCCGTTCCTGCCGCCGTGCCGCCGCGTACACCGAACGTCACGTGCGACTTCACGACATGCTCGCGCTCGCGCTCGGTCAAGCGGTCGAGGCGGCCTATCGCATCGAGCGGCTCGATCAGGCGATCCGCGCTTACAACGAATCGCTCGCCTTCGTGACGCACGAGCTCAAGAGTCCGGTGGCGTCGATCCTCTCGGATGCCGACGTGCTCCTCGCGGGCTACCTCGGCGAAACGACCGACGCGCAGCGCCAGCGCCTGCTAGCGATGCGCCGCAAGGGTGTCGTGCTCCTCGACCTGGTGCGCGACTATCTCGACCTCGCCCGCGTCGAGGGCGGACTCACGCCCAAGGTCAAGACCGGCGTCGACGTCGCGTTCTCGCTCGTGGACCTGGCGGTGGACCTCACACGTCCGCAGTTCGAGGAACGCGGCATGCGGCTCACGATCGCGCGCGAGGGCGCGCCGCCGGTCGCCTGCGATCCCGATCTCGTACGGATCGTTCTCGTCAACCTCGTCTCGAACGCCATCAAGTACGGGCGCGAAGGCGGCGAGGTGCGCATCTCCGCTCGCGCTCTCGACGGCGGACTAGAAGTCGAGGTCTGGAACGAGGGCACGGGATGGGACCAGAGCCAGCGCGGGCGGCTCTTCCGCCGCTTCGGGCGCCTCGACGATCCCGAGCACAAGAAGCGCGGCGGTTCGGGCGTGGGGCTCTACACCTGCTGGAGGATCGCCCGCCTGCACGGGGGGCGCATCGACGCTGACTCGGAGCACGGCGCGTGGGCCAAATTCACGTTCTGGCTTCCCGGCACGCCTCCAGTCGCGGAGTCCTGAGGCAGGGCGCACCCGCTCAGAGATCGTCGCGCACGAGCGGATGCGAGAGGCAGTGCGGGCCGCCGCGCGCCCGCGAGAGCTCGTGGCTCGAAACCAGGATGCACGTGCGGCCCGCGTCCTCGAGGTAGACCTCCTCGCGTCCGAGCAGCAGATCGTCCGCGGCGACGATGCGAAAGCCGCGGCGGTCGAGTTCGTCCACGGTACGCACGTTGCGGTCGTAGAGCAGGATCACGCCCGGAGCGACCGCGAGCGCGTTTGCGCCATCGGTCCACTGCTCGCGCTGCTGGGCGATCGGATCTTCGCCGCCGCAGGAGATCGGCTCGAGATCGACGCCCTTCCCGCGCAGCGTGCCGAGCAGATCCCCGGAGGTCCGGGGCTGCGGATCGGCTTCGTGCAGATCGAAGACCTGGACACGCGCCTCCTCGAGGCCGTCTTGCAGAATCACCGGAGGAAACACCAGGCACGCGTCGCGGTCGATCGGAGTGATGACCGTGTCGAGGTGCATGTAGGCGCGGCGCCGCGGCACCGCGACGGTCACGAGCCAGCGCGGCGCGCCCTCGCGGCGGCAGAGCGAGCGCACCAGGTACTGGATCCCCGTGCGATTCGTCCGCTGCGAATGCCCGACGAGCAGCACGTCCTTGGAGGCGACCACCAGATCGCCGCCCTCGATACACGGGCGGTGGATGCCGAGCAGCAGCGGGTTGTGCGCGGGTTGAAGCGGATCGAGCCACACCGGAGCGCCGCCGAAGCGGGGGTGGAAGCGGAAGATCGCGCGCGCGAGCAGCGCCTCGCGATAGCGCGCGGGGGTGGCCATGGCGGCGAAGATCACGCCCCCGCCGAGCACGATCTGCGGATCGCGCTGGAAGCAGTGATTCGGCAGCGGCGGGATCTGGAAGAACTCCTCGATCTCGATGCCGCCCGGCTCGTCGGTCTCGCGGACTCCGCCGACGAGAGTCGCTGCGAGCGACTCGGCGTCCAGCGATTCGAGAAGCGGCCGCAGGTCGGCCGGCACGTCGCCGGCGAGGATTTCCATCAACCACGTCCGGGCGCCATCGACTTCGAGAGCCTCGGAAAGGAGATCCTGAGCGTCGTGCGTCTCGACTTCGAGCAGCTTGAGCGTCTGCCTGAGCCGGCGATGCTCCTCCCGGGCGCGGTCGCCGAAGAGGATGTCGTCGAAGAGCAGCTCTTCCATCATCGCCGGAACCATCGAATCCACTTCCACGCCCGGCTCGTGGACCAGGACGTGGCGGAGGCGTCCGACCTCGCTCGTCACGTTCAGCATGGAATCCTCGCGGCGCCCCTGCGCCATAAACAGCGAAGCGGAGGCGGACCGGCGTCCACCCCCGCTTCACACTTCGCGATCCGTTCAGAGCCTCAACGGCACTGCAGGATCAGCTCCGCGCGGCGGTTGCGCTGGTGGTCTTCCTCGGAGGACGCGTTGCGCACGACGGGGTTCTCCTCGCCGCGGCTCACGTCGGCCATGGTCACCTGCACGCCCGCCGCTTCGAACGCGGCGCGGATCGCCTTCGCGCGGCGGCCGCCCAGCGCGAGGTTGTACTCGATCGTGCCGCGCTCGTCGCAGTGGCCTTCGATCGTCAGGCGCTCGGCACCTTCGAGGTTGGCCATGCGCGCCGCGAGACCGGAGATCACGGTCCGCGTCTCTGGACGCACGTCGCTCTTGTCGAAGTCGAAGAAGATCTTCGCGCCACCCGCGAGTTCCGTCGCAAGAGCGCGGCAGTCCGCGTACGCGGGCTTCTTCTGCGTCACGGTGAGCGTCTTGCCCGACGTGAACGTCGCCGCGTCAACGCCGCCGCCGGTCATCTCGGCCGAAAGACGATAGGTGCCGGGCGCGAGCGAGTCGGTGCCCGAGAGCGTTCCCGTGTACGAGCCGCCAGTGCCCGTGAGTGCCACGTTCCGCGTCACGCCGTCGGGGCCCGTGAGCATCGCTTTCACGCTGCGACCCTCTGTGCCGCTGGCGGTAACCTGGGCGGACTGCCCCTGCTCGATCGACGCAGGGGTCACATCGAGGGCACTGATGGCGTTCGCCGCCGGAGGAGGCGCGACCTCGGTCTTCGTCTCGGGCTGAGTCGGCACCGGCTCGGCTTTCTTCTTGGAGCAGCCCGCCGAGAAGACGAGGAGAGCACAGAGGCTCACCGCGAGAACGATGAGAGTTTTTCTTCCGGTTCCACACACGGCTTTCATGTTTCGACCCCTCTCGGGCGGAGTGGCTGGCTCATCCACCCAGATTGCAAATCATTCCCGGCCCACCAAATTCTGTCAATCGAACGCATGCACACGCGCCGATTGCGCGGCGCCTGCGCCCGCAAGCGCGTCAACGTGCCCCAAGATAACCGAAAAGTGTCACCGAGACCGACTTGTCGGTCGTGTTGTAGTAGTAAATCCGGTAGCGCGCGAAACCCAGCGTGTACACGGGCTGATTCGACGCGAAGTAACTTTCTCCCGGCTCGAGAGCGGCCTCGACTTCCAGCGGAAAGAGTACGCGCCCATCCTCGCGGAACGCGCGGGCAGTGAGGTCCTCTTCGGGAACGAGGATCGCGCCCACCTTTCCCGGACGTGCGAGTTCGCCCTTGGCCTCGACGGCGAGGCTGAGGACGACCGACGAGAAGCCCTGCCCTTCCAGGACACCGCCGTCGACGAGCCGAGTCGTCGTCGTCGGTTGCACGGGGGAAACCAGCGTCTCGGGGAAGGAAACGCGCTCCGCCAGCCGCACCGGCCCGAGGATGCCGACGTCACCCCGAACGCGATAGACCTCGGGGAAGTTCGTCACGAGAACCTGCTGCATGGCCTCGCGAGCGCCATCCGCCAGGGCGAGGAGTCCCGCCGCTCCGAGGACGAGGAGAGATACCGCAAGGATCCTGCGCCGCGCCGTCGTCATGTGAGTTCTCCCGGGGGCCGTTCTCCGGCCGCCTCAAGCCCATCCCGCCTCGGGCATAATGCCGGGTCCTCGCGCGCCGTCCAAGGCGCGCCCCAGCGGAGTGGCGATGCACGTCGCGGATGGCGTCCTTTCCGCCGAGTTGTGCGTGGCCGCGGGCCTCGGGGTCGCGGCGGCCCTCTACGTGACGACCCGGCGCGCGCGCTCGGAGGAGGTCCCGCGGATGGGCCTCATGGCCGCGGCGCTCTTCACGGCGTCCTCGCTGCACTTCCCGATCGCCGGGACATCCATTCATCTCGGGCTCGCGGGCCTCGCGGGGATCCTCCTCGCGTGGCGGAGTCTGCCGGTCGTCTTTGCCGCGCTGCTCTTCCAAGCTGTAC
>CAZPJJ010000078.1:0-12767 GCA_964586535.1 uncultured Acidobacteriota bacterium
GACGTGATCAAGAAGCGCGCAAAGGTGGACGTCGCGCGCGCGCTCGAGATCGAGAAGACCGTCAACCACGACGTGATCGCCTTCTGCACGGCGGTCGCCGAGAAGATCGGCCCCGAGGGCCGCTATCTGCACATCGGCTTGACATCGTCGGACGTGCTCGACACCGCGCTCGCGCTGCAGCTCGTGCGCGCGACCGACACGCTTCTGGCCACGCTCGATGGTCTCGTCGCGGTGCTCGCCGACCAGGCCGAGCGCTGGCGCGATCAGCCGATGGTCGGGCGCACGCACGGCATCCACGCCGAGCCGATCACGCTCGGATTGAAGTTCGCGTCGTGGCTCGCCGAGATGGTGCGCGGCCGCGAGCGCGTGGCGCGCGCGAGAGAGACCGTGCGCGTCGGCTCGATCTCCGGAGCCGTGGGCACGTACGCGCACCTGCCGCCCGAGGTCGAAAAGGCCGTGCTCGCGCGTTTGGGCCTCGCCGCCGAGACCGTCCCGACGCAGGTCGTGCCTCGCGACCGCCACGCCGAGATGATGCTCGCGCTCGCGCTCGTCGCCGCGGGCCTCGAGCGCATGGCCACCGAGGTGCGCCTGCTGCAGAAAACCGAGACCCGCGAAGTCGAAGAACCCTTCCGCAAGGGGCAGAAGGGCTCTTCGGCGATGCCGCACAAGCGCAATCCGATCGCCTGCGAGAACGTCACGGGCTTGGCGCGCGTCGTACGCGGCAACGCGATGGCCGCGCTGCAGAACGTCGCGCTCTGGCACGAACGCGACATCTCGCACTCGTCGGTCGAGCGCGTCATCCTGCCCGACTCGTTCATCCTCGTGGACTTCATGGCGACGCGCATGACCCGCGTCGCCCGCGACCTGCACGTCTACCCCGAAGCGATGGAGGCCAACCTCGATCTCGGCCGCGGCTTGATCTACAGCCAGACGCTGCTCCTGGCTCTGGTCGAAAGTGGCCTCTCGCGCGAGGACGCCTACGACCTGGTGCAGTCCAACGCGATGGCGGTATGGGCGCAGGAGAAGCCGGCTCTACTGGATGCCTGTCTCTCCGACGAACGCATCGTCACGCGGCTCGGCGAGAAGGGAGTGCGGGCCTGCTTCGATCGCAAGCGCTTGTTGCGCCACGCGCGCGGGATCGTCGCGCGCGCGGTGCGTAGCGCGCGCGCGAAGCGGGCGCGGTAGAATCGCGGGCATGCCCCACGAGACCGCAAGCCCACCGCGCGAGAAGCCCGCCGTCGACGGTTTTCGCGACGAGTGCGGCGTCGCGGCCGTCCACGGAGTACCCGAGGCCGCGAACCTGATCTACCTCGCGCTCTACGCGCAGCAACATCGCGGGCAAGAGTCCGCGGGCATCGTCGCCTCGGACGGCGAGCGGCTGCGCCGGCACGCGGGCATGGGCTACGTGGCCGAAGTCTTCGAACCGGACGACCTCTCGCGCCTGCCCGGCTCTTCGGCAATCGGCCACGTGCGCTATGGAACCGCCGGCGTTTCCAACGTCGACAATGCGCAGCCGCTGGTGATGAACCACCGTCGCGGCCCGGTCGCCGTCGCGCACAACGGGAATCTCGTCAACGCGCTCACGCTGCGCCACGAACTCGAGGGCGAGGGTTCGATCTTTCGCTCGAGTTCGGACACCGAGGTCATCCTTCATCTGATCGCGCGCTCGCGCGAGGTGGATCTCGTCGACGCCCTCGCGGACGCGCTCCTGCGCGTGGCGGGCGCGTTCTCGCTCGTGTTCCTCTCTCGCGACCGCACGATCGCCGTGCGCGATCCCCTCGGCTTCCGCCCGCTCTCGCTAGGACGCCTGCCGGCTGGGCAGGCCGTCGTCGCTTCCGAGAGCTGTGCCTTCGATCTGCTCGGCGCGCGTCTCGAACGCGATCTGGCGCCCGGCGAGATGCTCGTCATCGAGGCCGATGGCCGCGAGCGCTCGCTCTTTCCGTTTCCCAAGCAGACGCCCGCGCCGTGCATCTTCGAGTACGTCTATTTCTCGCGCCCCGACAGCATCGTCTACGGGCGGCCGGTCGGCTCGGTGCGCACCGAGCTCGGCCGCGAACTCGCGCGCGAGCACCCCGTCGCCGCGGATCTCGTCGTGCCCGTCCCCGACAGCGGCGTGCCGGCGGCGATCGGCTTCGCGCGCGCGGCGGACGTGCCCTTCGACTTCGGGCTCGTGCGCAATCACTACGTGGGCCGCACTTTCATCGAGCCCGCGCAGTCGATCCGCCACTTCGGCGTGAAGGTCAAGCTCAACCCGGTGCGTGCGCTCATCGCGGGCCGTCGCGTCGTGCTCGTCGACGACTCGCTCGTCCGCGGCACGACCATGGCCAAGATCGTCAGCATGGTGCGGCAGGCGGGCGCCACGGAAGTCCACGTGCGCATCTCGTGCCCGCCGACGATCTCGCCCTGCTACTACGGGATCGATACGCCGAGCCACGACGAGCTGATCGCCAACGTCAAGCCGCTCGCGGACGTGTGCTCGTTCATCGGCGCCGACAGCCTGGCCTACCTCTCGCTCGAGGGGATGCGCCGCGCCGTCGCGGGCAGCGAGGACGAGCCCTTCTGCGACGCCTGTTACACGCGACGCTACCCCGTCGCGATCGATGACGAACACGAGATGAGCGCGCGCCAGAGACGGCTCGCGCTCGACATCGAAGAGATCCGCCGGGCCGCGCGCACGGGCGGTGAGGAAGGCGGCCGATGAAAGAACGTCCCGACGATCGTCCGATGACCTACCGCGAGGCCGGCGTCGACATCGACGCCCAGGATCGAGCGCTCGCGCGCATCAAGGCGCACGTCGCCTCGACGCGCACGGCGGGCGTGCTCTCGGAGCTGGGCTCGTTCGGCGGACTCTTCCGTGTGCCGGACGACGTCCCCGAGCCCGTCTTCGTGGCCAGCACCGACGGTGTCGGCACCAAGGTGCTCGTCGCTCAGAAGGCGCGCCGCCACGACAGCGTGGGGCAATGCCTCGTCAATCACTGCGTCAACGACATCCTCGTGATGGGCGCGCGCCCGCTCTTTTTCCTGGACTACTTCGCTGTGGGCAAGCTCGATCCCGAGGTCGCCGAACAGGTCGTCGGCGGCGTCGCCCGCGCCTGTCGCGAGAACGGCTGCGCGCTCATCGGAGGAGAGACCGCCGAGATGCCCGAGATGTACCGCCCTGGCGAGTACGACCTCGCGGGCACGATCGTCGGCATCGTCTCCAAGCCCGGAATTCTCGACGGCTCGCGCGTGCGCCCGGGCGACGCGCTCGTCGGGCTCGCGTCGACGGGCCTGCATACCAATGGCTACACGCTCGCCCGCAAGATCGTCTTCGACCGGATGGGCGCGGCGCTCGACTCGGTCCTGGCTGGCGTCGACGCCACCGCCGCGGACGCGCTGCTCGCCGTGCATCGCTCGTACCTCTCGCCGCTCGAGAAGCCGCTCGCCCTCGGCTGGGTGCGCGCTCTCTCGCACATCACGGGCGGCGGGCTGACCGACAACCTGCCGCGCGTCCTGCCCGCCGGTACGGCGGCCGAGATCGACCTCGGCGCATGGCGCCTGCCGCCGCTCTTCGCGCTCTTGCGGCGTGAGGGGGGCGTGCCCGACGACGACATGCTGCGCACCTTCAACTGCGGCATCGGCATGGTCGCGATCGTCGGTCAGGACCATCTGCGCGAGTTCCAAGGCCATCTCGACGCGCGCGGCGAGAAGCACGTCACCATCGGCCGCATCGTCGCGGGCGACGGGCACGTGCACTACCGGGGTCAGCTCGGCTGATCCGCGGAGATCGACGATGAGCGCAGGCGAGCGCCTTGTCGGCATTCTCATCTCGGGGCGCGGCTCGAACATGGTCGCGCTACTCGAGGCGATGCGTAACGGCGACGTGCCAGCGCGTGCCGCGCTCGTCGTGAGCAACAAGGACGACGCGCCCGGGCTCTTCAAGGCGCGCTCGTTCTCGGTGCCGACGGCGGTAGTCCCGCAGAGCGCGTTCAAAGGGCGCCCGCGCGAGGATCACGACCGCGCCGTCGCCTTGAGACTCGACGAAGCGGGCGTCGAGTTCGTCGCGCTCGCGGGCTACATGCGGATCCTCTCGCCCTGGTTCGTGGAGCGCTACGCGGGTCGCATGATCAACATTCACCCCGCGCTGCTGCCGGCCTTCCCCGGCCTTCACGCGCAGCGTCAGGCGCTCGAAGCGGGCGCACGCGTCTCGGGCTGCACCGTGCACTTCGTCGAGCCCGCGGTCGATGCGGGGCCGATCATCGCCCAGGCCGCGGTGCCCGTGCTCCCAGGCGACGATGAGGACGCCCTCGCGGCGCGCATCCTCGAGCAGGAGCACCGCATCTACCCGCTCGCGCTGCGCCTGCTCTGCGAGAACCGCCTGCGCATCGTCGGCCGCCGCGTCGTCGTCGACGGCGAGCAGGTCGAGATCCCGGGCTGCTTGGTGATGCCGGGGTTGGAGGCGTGAGCGGCGCTCTCGTCGCTCGACTTCCTATTTCTTTCTTTTCGGCGTAGGCTCCTCGAAGCGACAGAGAGGCCGCGAGCCCCTCGACAAGCGGCGCTCTCTTTCTGGGGAGGTCGCATGAATTTCAACCTCACGCGTTCGGTGTTCGGCGTCGTTCTTGTCGTCACGCTGGTCTCCTCGGCCTCGATCGCCATGGACGCCGTCTGCACGCGCCTTCCGGGCGAACCCGAGTACGAGATCGCGGCGCTCCTGCCGGACAAGACGATCACTTTCGTTCACCGAATCGGGGATGAGAGCGGCGGTGGGCAGCCGCGTCTGCTCGTCGCCATGAGGGACGAGAACGAAAGGACGACTCGCCTCTACACGGCGCGGCCCGACGGAGCGCGGGGATTGACGACGCAATTCCTCTCCGAGTCGCCGGGACCGTACCAGAACGTGTATCGCGTCGACGAGGGTGACTTCGACGGCGACGGGCTGCTCGATCTCCTCGTCGACTGGACATCGCAGCGCGACGACCAGATCTTTCGCGGGCGGAGCGACGGGACCTTCGCGGCCCCAGAAGGCGTCACCTACGGCACGGAGACCTTCTGGGTCGTACTGAAGGTCATCGCGGACATCGACGGCGACGGCCGTTCCGAAGTCGTCTATCTGGCCAACAAGGACATCGCCGGTCTCGACTACTTCCTGGTCTACGGCTACTCGCCGGATGGCGTTTGGCCCCGCGAGCACGAGATTTTCGCGGTCTACTTCGGACCTCTCGAGGTCGCCGATATCGACGACGACGGCGCCGACGACATTCTGGCCATGACCTTCGCGACCATGATCGTGAGCTGGGGAGACCGAGTAGCGCCTCTCACGTCTTCTCAGTCGATTCACGTCGTGCAACCTTGGTACCGGGTGGACGTGCTGGACGGGAAGCGGGGCCCAGGCCCCGTTCGGCTCGCGTTCTCGGGATCGACCTCTCCCGTCCCGTACACGCGGATCTCGACGCTCCATGGCCGCCCTGCCGTCTACACGAGCGGCCCGCTCTCGATTCTCGACACGGGAGGCAGGCGCGCCCGGTATGCTCCTCTCGTCCTCGACATCGACCGTGACGGCGACGGCGAGATCGTCACCCCCATCGATCGAGGTCCGTACATCTCAGGAACTGCCGGCTACGTTCTCCACGAAGTCGATGACTCCGGCACCGTTCACTTCGACGCGGCGAGCTACATGCCGCCGGCGCTCGTCGACGTCTTCGACGCGGACGCGGATGGTGAAGTCGAGCACCTCATCTATGATGGCTCGACCCTCGCTTTCCTCGATCCGGGGACGCCCGAGCCGATCGTCACTCCCTACGAGCCCAATCCGACGACGACGCACGTCGGCGATCTCAACGGCGACGGCCGTGACGACGTTGTCGTGTCGCACTCGAACCCCGCCGTGATGGAAGTCCTGCTCGCGACTGCCGGGGGGACGTTCGCGACGAGTACCCTCGACTCTCCGGGACTTCGCTATCCCTCGTTCCGACTGGTCGACTTCGATGCCGACGGAGTCCTCGACCTCTTCGCGAGTTCGAGGGACGGGTGGGTCGGGGAACCCCGGTTCATCGCGTGGGCCTGGGGGCGAGGCGATGGGTCCTTCTCGCCCTGGGCGACCTTCCCGTGGAGCCTCACGGACTACGCCCCCATCGCGATCGCGCTCGGCGACATCGATGGTGACGCGGACATCGACGTCGTGGCGGTGTCCTCGACGGGCACGCTGCGCGTCTTTTTGATGGAGGGCGGCGCCTTCATCCCCGGTCCGTCGAAGCCCCTCGTTCCGCACTTCCTGGCGCTCGGTGACATCGACGGTGACGGCAAAGACGACCTCTTTGTACGGAGTTACGGCGAGAATGTCTGGTATCCCGCGCTGGGTGGAGGTGCGTTCGGCTCCGCGGTGCCTGTGACTGGGCTCGAAGGCGTTTACATTTCACGAGCTTGGTTCGAAGATCTCGACGGCGACGCGGTGAGCGATCTCACGATCGCGGATGGTCCGGGGATCGTCCGAACCTTCAAGGGCGACGGCCGCGGCTTCTATCGGCACCTCTGGAGCCAGACGTTGCCGGAGTTACGAATCCCCGAACTGTGCGACATCGACGGGGACGGCCTGCTGGACATCGCGACGACGAACCGCAACGTCACCGACGGGTCTCACGGGTTCGTGTACTTGGCGGATGGCGCGGGTGGGTTCCGCCGGTCATCGCGCAGTTGGTACCCGAATGCGAACGCCGGTCTCGTACCGGGCCGCTTGCTGGGCGGTGTTGGCGCCGACGTCCTGCGTTTCGACATCTATGGTGGACAAAGAGCGGCGATCGTGAACCCGCAGAAAGTCGCCGCTCTCGCCGAGGACACGGAGCCTCCTCGTCCCCAACTCGTCGTCGCACCTTCCATGGCGCCGCCACGCTACGACGCCGCCGAGGGCGAGGACGAGTGGCGCGTCGCCGGGGTTGCCGTGGATTCGTGCACCGCCGCGCGCGCGAGCGGTTCGAAGCTCCTCCTTCCGGATCTCGGCGGCGCCCCCGCGCCGCGCTACGTCGCCGACGTGCGGACCAGCATCGCGATCTACCGCGAGCCCGTGGGCGGTACGCCGCGGGTCACGCTTTACGGCCCCGACGAGGGCGCGGTGCGCGCGATTTTCGAGGGCGCCCTCGCCTCCGCGGGCTTCCCGGTCGCACAGAACGCGTTCTTGAAGCTCGTCACGGACGAGCATCTGGGACCGCCATCGGGCGAGTGGGCGGGCGTCCCGCGCGCGTTCGCGTTCGACTTCGATGCGACCGGCGCGCTCACCGGCGCTTGGGCCCAGGGGCCCGGCCGCGAGTTGCTCTTCGAAGTGCGAGGCATCGACGCCACGGGCAAGGAGGCCGTGGCCATCGAGAGCTTCCGCGAGGCGCGGGCGCGCTACTGCGCCACGTTGGGGGACGGCGTGATCTGCCGCTAGCGTTTCACGCGCTCGCAGGGCGGATGCGCGATTCCTCGCGATACGGGATCACGTCGACCAGTTCGCCTTCGCGGGTGCGCTCCTGCATCCGGCGCCAGTAGGCGCAGGTGAACAGGTCGCCGTGGGCACGCGTGAACTCCGAGCGCAGGGGCTCGGCGAGGCCGAGAAAGCGCGGGAACTCCTCGGGGAAGACGTCGTTCTCGGCGATCGGGAACCAGGGCTCGTTCTCGAGTTCGTCTTCCCATGAGCGCGCCTGCGGCACCTCGCGGAAGTTGCAGTCGGTCAAGAGCGAGATCTCGTCGTAGTCGTAGAAGACCGCGCGCCGGTTGCGTGTCACGCCGAAGTTCTTGAGCAGCAGGTCGCCGGGAAAGATGTTCGCCGCCGAGAGATCCTTGATCGCGACGCCGTAATCCAGGACGGCCTCGCGCGCGGCTTCTTCGGTGGCCTCGCGCACGTAGAGATCGAGCGGCACGACGCGGCGCTCCGAGTAGAGGTGCCCGATGACGACGCGGTCGCCCTCGAGGTGCACCGTCCGCGAGGCGCAGCGCAGCAGCTCTTCGAGCAGCGCTGGATCGAAGCGCGCGCGGTCGAAGGCGAGATGCTCGAACTCCTGCGCATCGACGAGCCTTCCCACGCGGTCGTGGCGGTGGACGAGATGGTAGGAGCGCATCACGCGCTCGCGGGTCGTGCGTTTGGGATGCGGAAAGCGGTCGCGGATGACCTTGAAGACGACGTCGTAAGAGGGCAGCGTGAACACCTCCATGACGAGCCCGCGCGTGCCGCGCGCGAAGACGAACTGGTCGTCGGACTCGGCGAGGTGCCGCATGAGGTCGCGATAGAGCAGCGTCTTGCCGTGCTTGTGATGGCCGATCGCCGTGTAGAGCTCGGCGACGGGCTTCTCGGGCAGGATCGAGCGCAAGAAGGCGATCAGCTCGCGGTGCTGCTCGACCTCGACGTGGAAATACGAGCGCGTGAACGAGAAGACGACGCTCACCTCGGCGGTGCGCGTCAGGACCGCGTCGACCGTGATGCCCTCGTCGGGGTGGGTCAGCGCGAGCGCGAAGGGCAGGCTGCGATCGCCGCGCACGAGCCTGCCGACGACGTAAGCGCCCTTGTTGCGGAAGAACACCGGGGCGAGCACCTCCGCCTCCAGACCGCGCAGGGCGAGCCTCGCCTCGGCGAGCTGCTCTTCGAGCTTGCGGCCCGCGAGGCGCGCGTCGTCGTTGAGGTCGGCGAAGTGATGCGCGAACGAGAGGTCGGCGAGGATCTCGCGGATCAGTTCTTCGGCGCCCTCGACCGGCAGGTAGCGGCGGAAGATCGGTGCGCGGTGGCTTTCGAGGGGCAAGGGTGGCTTGCGGTAGTCGAGGAACTCGATGCCCGGGATCACGCCCGCGTGCTCGAAGATCTTGCGCGTCGCCGAATTGAAATAGGTCTCGGCGAGCTCTTCGTCGTGGCGGCCGGCGATGAGCGCCGCGAAGGACTCGTGAAGCGGCTCCCAGACCCCGGCATCGCGCAGGCGGTCGCCGAGCAGTGCGCGTTGCACCCCGACCAGCGAGGCGATGCTCTCCGCGTAGATGTCGAGGCGCGCGAGCGCGTCGCGGCGGGCCGCGGCCCAGTCGCGGGCGACGAAACGCGCCTCGGCGTTGCGGCCGATCTCGCGGAAGTCGCGACGGAAGGCGTCGTAGGCGCGCCTGACGGCCTGCGCGGCGCGGTAGGCGAGAGTCTTGTCATCCGGTGCGTGCGTGGGGGTGTCCTCCCGGGCGGATTATCCCGGAGCGCGAGCGGACCGTATACTCCCCGCTCGCCGCGCCTGACGCCACGAGCCGCGCGGCGTTCGCGGAGGATGAGATGACCCACCACGACGAGCCGCAGGGGCCGGTCGAAGCGGCCGCGGCGGCGCCTCGTCCGATCACGTGCGTGTTTTCCGGGATGCAGCCCTCGGGCGAACTCCACATCGGAAACTGGCTGGGCGCGCTCAAGAACTGGGTGCGCCTGCAGCAGGAGTATCCCTGCATCTTCAGCATCGTCGATGCCCACGCGCTCACTCAGGACCTGCCCTGCGACGAAATGGCCCGGCGCATCCACGACATGGCCCTCGGCTGGCTCGCGGCCGGACTCGATCCCGAGCGCTGCACGATCTTCGTGCAGTCGACCGTCCCCGAACATGCCGAACTCGCCTGGTTCTTCAGCACCGTGACGCCCATGGGCTCGCTCGAGCGCATGACCCAGTACAAGGACAAGTCCAAGGACCAGCCGGAGAACATCAACGCCGCGCTCTTCACCTATCCCGTCCTGCAGGCTGCCGACATCGCGATCTACAAGGCAGACGGCGTCCCGGTCGGCGAGGACCAAGTGCAACACATCGAGCTGACGCGCGAGATCGTGCGCAAGTTCAACAATCGCTACGGGGAGGTCTTCCCCGAGCCGCAGGCGATCCTCTCGCCGGCGCCGCGGGTGCTCGGGCTCGACGGCGAACGCAAGATGTCCAAGAGCCTCGGCAATCAGATCGGCCTCAACGACGACGAGACCACGGTCTGGGAGAAGCTTGCCCCGGCCAAGACCGACGTGCGCCGCAAGCGCCGCACCGATCCCGGCGTGCCCGAGGAATGCAACATCTTCTCGTACCACCGCTTCTTCTCGTCGCCGGAAGAACAGGCGTGGGCAGCACACGGGTGCCGGACGGCCGGCATCGGCTGCCGCGAGTGCAAGCAGGTCGTCGCCAAGAACATCAGTGCCGAGTTGGCGCCGATGCGCGCGCGCCGCGCCGAACTCGAGGCGCACCCCGGCCGCCTCGAGGAGATCCTGCGCGCGGGCACCGCCACGCTGCGCGCGGTCGCCCGCGAAACCATGACCGAGGCGCGCGAGAAGATGGGCATTCCGGCGCGCGAACGCTATCTCTGAGGAACGAGGACGAGAACATGAGTGGCCCCGCCTTCCCGCCCGTTCGCGAGCAGATGGACGCGCTCACGCGCGGCATCGTCGACTTGACCACCTCCGAGGAGCTCGAGCGCAAGCTCACGCGCTCGTTCAAGGAAGGCAAGCCTCTGATCGTGAAGGCAGGCTTCGATCCGACCGCGCCCGACATCCACCTCGGCCACACCGTGCTCATGCGCAAGATGCGCCAGTTCCAGGATCTCGGGCACCAGGTCGTCTACATCATCGGCGACTTCACGGCGTCGATCGGCGACCCCACGGGCCGCTCGAAGACGCGCCCGCCCTTGACGCGCGAGCAGATTCTCGCGAACGCCACGACGTACACGAGGCAGGCCTTCATGGTGATGGACGAGGCGCGCACGATCACGCGCTTCAATTCCGAGTGGCTCGACCCGCTCGGCGCAACGGGGATGATCAAGCTCGCCGCGCGCTACACCGTCGCGCGCATGCTCGAGCGCCGCGATTTCAAGGAGCGCTTCGAGAACGGCACGCCGATCTCCGTGCACGAGTTCCTCTATCCGCTCGCGCAGGCCTACGACTCGGTGGCGCTCGCCGCGGACGTCGAACTCGGCGGCACCGATCAGCTCTTCAATCTCAACGTCGGCCGCGACATCATGCCGGACTACGGCCTCGAACCGCAGGTGATCATGACCGTCCCGCTCCTCGAGGGCACCGACGGTGTCGAGAAGATGTCCAAGTCGCTCGGCAACTACGTCGGCGTCACCGACGAGCCCGAGAACTTCTTCGGCAAGGTCATGTCGATCAGCGACGTGCTCATGTACCGCTGGTACGAGCTGCTCACCGAGCGCGGCGCGGAGGGCGCGGCGGCCTTGAAGCGCGCCGTCGAGAGCGGCGAGGCGCACCCGCGCACCGTCAAGGCCGATCTCGCGGAGGAACTCTGCGCGCGGTACCACGGAGCCGAGAGGGCACGCGCGGCGCGCGAGCACTTCGACCAGGTCTTCGCGCGCAAGGAGCTGCCCGACGAGATCGAGGTGAAGACTCTCGAGGCGGGCGGCGAGCCGCTCTGGCTCGCGAAGTTGCTCGCCGACTGTCAGCTCGCCAAGTCCTCGAGCGACGCGCGCCGATTGATCCAGCAAGGCGCGGTCAAGCTCGATGGCGAGCGTGTCGACGACGACAAGAAGACCCTTGTGCGCGGCGGCGAGGTGCTCATCCAGGTCGGCAAGCGGCGCTTCCTGAAGGTCGTCTTCGCCTGACCGTCTCAGGGCCCGGACTCGCTCGCAGGCGCGTGAGCGTTCAAGACGAC
Source organism: uncultured Acidobacteriota bacterium (assembly GCA_964586535.1). Lineage (GTDB taxonomy): Bacteria > Acidobacteriota > Polarisedimenticolia > J045 > J045 > CAZPJJ01. The sequence goes on from CAZPJJ010000078.1 coordinate 11,598, forward strand.
GTCACGCCGCGCGAGCACCGCGTCGATCTGCACCGCGTCGAGGAAGCCCTCGAGCGCGCGGGCCAGCGTGTCGTGGTCGAGCACCAGGAGCCGCGCGCGGCGCGCCTCGTCGAGCGCGATGGGCTTTCCGTCCACGAGCGACGGCAGGAACGGGTGCGTGCGGAACGCGCGCGAGTGGTCGATCGCCCACACGCGGCCGCTCGCGGTTTCGACGATGAGATTGCCGGGGTTGCGATCGGCGTTGAAGACGAGCGCGTCGAGCAGCCAGATATCGTGCGCCCACGCGGTCGGCACCGGTTTGCCTTTGATTCCCTCGATGATCTCGGGCCGCTTGCGGCCGTTCTCGGCGCCCTCGACCCAGAGCTGCCACGACGAGGGCTTGCCGTCGTGAACCCTCGCCACCGTCGGCGGCACCCGGCCGATGCCGACGAGCCGGTCGATACGGTAGGCGGCGATCTCGTAGTGCCAGCGGTCGGCGACACGCGGATCCTCGCCCGCGTTCTTCCACGGCGCGATCTGGTCGACGTTCTTGACGATCGCCTTGCCGGTGCGGGTGCCGTCGTCGAGTGTCACGAGCAAGGGCGCCGTGATGCCCTCGCCGACGGGCTTCGCGGCGACGACCTTCGCGCCGAGCAAGAAGGCCTCGGCCGCGGCGTCGTCGCCCTCTCCCCAGGGCGACTCCTGCGTCTGTGCGAGCGCCGCGCCGCCGAGCGCGGCCGCGGCGAGAACCAGCGTGCGAACGATGCGGGCGGTGTTTCTCATGAGACGGTATTCTGCCGCACCCTTGCTCTCGCGCCCTCCTTCCTCACGAGGTTCCCGATGCCCGTCCTGGCCTCCCGCCCCAACGCCGTGCTCTTCGACATGGACGGCGTGCTCATCGAGAGCTTCGATGCCTGGGTCGCGGTGCTCGACGAGTGCCGCGTCCGCCGCGGAATGCCGCCGCTCGGCCCCGAGCCGGTACGCGCGTCGTGGGGCCAGGGGATCGCCGCGGATTGCGAGACCTTCTTTCCGGGCGAAAGTCCCGCGACGCTCGCCGCCGAGTACGACGCGGGTTTCGCCCGTCATGTCGGGCGGGTGCGCACGCTGCCTGGCGCCGGCGCGGTCGTCTCCAAGCTGGGGCGCGAGCGCGTGCGGCTGGCGGTCGTCACCAACAGCCCGGCGGCGATGACG